>NZ_WWIA01000237.1 GCF_009870065.1 Streptomyces sp. SID5785
TGGCACGGCTCCGCCACGCAGCGGCGCACCGCAGTGGGAACAGAAGCGGCTGTTCTCGCCGTTCCGGTTCCCGCACCTCGTACACACCAGGGCCGACATGGACGGATCCTCCTGCCGCGGCTGCCCCGCGGGGGCTTGGGACGCGTACGGGGCAGAGCCGAACCCTCCACCCGTACTTGAGGTTGACGGTTCCCCGAAACCTATGCGGCCGGAACCGGCAGGGTCAACAGACGACGCGCCCTGTCCGCCCGAATTGTCCCCACCGACCTCGTCCCGGAACAGGGGGCGCTCACCCACCTGGGTCTCCGGAACGTCACCATGGCGCGGCGCACGGTGACGTGCATCCTCACGCGCGCTCTTGCCGAACAACTTCCCAAACAACTTCACGGGCGATTCCCCTTGACCGAAACAGACCCGCCCGTGGGGCAGGACGAACCCTGACTGCACACATCGGCGTACATCGCTGACACAGACATCCTCACAACGTCCGTATCCGCCGAACAGTTTCCACCACGCACCCCGCCTTCGATGCGCCGACCCCCCGCAACCTCATGCCCTCGCACGGCGTCCGCCATGCACCTCCGCCTCACTGCGAGGACGACCGAGCGTAGTCAGGCCGCTGCGCTGCTCGCAAGGCGTCCACCACGATCTTCTCCGAACGGCTCACAGCCACTGTGGCCTGCTCCTTCTCCAGCGTCTGCACCACACCTCCGGGGATGTTGAGGGCCGGTTCCAGGTCCTGCGGTTTCCCGATGACCTTGAAAACGTACGGCTGGGCGATCTTGTGCCCGTCCACGCTGACCCCCTTCCCTCCGGTTCCGTCCGCCAGGTACGTGCCGGCCACGACCCGCACGCCGTCCACCTCGATCGCCTCGGCACCGGCCGCCCGCAGTTCCTGGATCGCGTCAAGGAGCATGTCGGCCTCGACGGCTCCCTTCGTGTCCGTGACGGTCATGGTGATCCCGGGGCCCTGCGCGGCCACGGTGCCCGCCAGGATGCCAAGTTGACGTTCCTTCTCGACGGTCTGCTTGCGGGCCTCCTCGGCCTGGTCCGAGCTGTTCTCCAGCTCGGTCCGCTGGTCCTCGAGACCCTGCTTCTCATCCTCCAGACGCTGAGTCCGGTCGTCGAGTTCATCGAGGATGCGGACAAGATCTTCCTGACGCGCTCCGCGCAGCGCGCTGTTGTCGCTCGTGGACCGCACCTGGATGGCCAGACCGAGGCCCAGCACGAACAGCAGCACAGCCACGATCAGTTGAGCGCGCGACACGCGCGGCGGCCACAGGCCCTTCACGAGTCGCTCGCGCCCGGTCAGCTGCGGCTGACCGGCCGGCGGCTCCGCGCGCGGCGTCTCTCCGGCCTGCTGGACCTCCGCCGGCAGCTCCTTGCGGAGCCGGTGCTGCTCCTCCGGCTCACGGCCCCCGCCGTTGTCCTCTGACTCGCTCATCGGCCTCACGCCCGGAAGACGTGCCGCCGGATGGCGGCCGCGTTGGAGAAGATGCGGATGCCGAGCACGACCACGACACCGGTCGACAACTGCGCACCCACGCCCAGCTTGTCGCCGAGGAAGACGATCAGCGCGGCCACCACGACGTTCGACAGGAACGAGACGACGAAGACCTTGTCGTCGAAGATCCCGTCCAGCATGGCGCGCAGGCCGCCGAACACCGCGTCGAGCGCGGCCACCACGGCGATCGGAAGGTAAGGCTCGACGACCGCCGGAACCTCGGGCCGGACGAAAAGACCGACCACGACTCCCACGACGAGGCCCAGTACGGCGATCACGATGTGCCCTTCTGCTCTGCTCTCGGCTGTGCTGTACGTACGATCACGCTGGGCGCGGCGGGCAGCCGCACGTCGTCCTGCGCCGAAATGCTGGTCCTGATCCCGAAGTTCTCCTTCAGGGCGTGCAGGTACAGCCCGTCGGCGCTGTCCTGGAACCGCGTGCTCAGGCGCTGCCCGTCCCCCACCGCGAGCACCGTGTACGGCGGCACCAGCGGCCTGTTGTCGACCAGTATCGCGTCACCCGCGGCCCTGATCGCCGACAGCGCGGTGAGACGCTGTCCGTTGATGCTGACGGCCTCGGCGCCTGACTGCCACAGCCCGTTGACGACCCGCTGGAGGTCGCGGTCGCGCACCCGGCCCGTGTCGGAGAACCCGGCGCTCTCGCGCGGCCCGCCCCCACCGCCGGACTGCGCGGACTTGGCATCGTCGACGACGAGCTTCACACCGGGGCCGTGCACGGCGACCGCGCCGGACAGGATCCCGACCAGCTCGCCCTTGTCCCCGCCGTGCTTCTTCAGGGCCTCCCGCTGCATCTCCCCGACATGCGTGCGCAGCGAGTCCACCTCGCCCTCGAGACCGTCGGCGGACTCGGTCTCCTGGTTGATCCGGTCGATGAGCTCCTCGCGCTCCTTCGCCACGACCGGTGCCGCGATCCGTGCCTGTGCGGCGCCCACCGTCACGACCAGCGCGGCGAGCACGAGCCCGGACGCGAGGCCCAGCTTGGCGCGGAGCGTCTTCGGCATGCCGCTCTGCCCCGCCGCCCGCTTCCGGGCCGCCGCCTCGGCGTACCCGTCGTCGAGGCTGTGGTCCATCACGTTGGTCAGCAGCGACATGGAGGCGTCGGGGCGTGCGGGACGCCCGGGAGTGCTCCGAACGGGGGGCGGCTGCGGCATGCCGCACATCGTCGCACGACGGAGCCCCTACCTCCGAACGGCCCCACCGACGAGCCGGCCA
>NZ_WWIA01000238.1 GCF_009870065.1 Streptomyces sp. SID5785
GGCGGCCGGGGGCGCGTCGTCGGCGGGCCGCGCCGTAAGGCAGTGTTGAGGGGCGGGTGCCCGGCTTCGGCCGGATGCCCGCCCCGCTTCGTTTTCGTAGGTACGTGTAGGTACGTGTAGGTACGAGGTGACAGTGCAGTGACTCGGTACGGCTCTTTCCCCGGTTCGCGGCCCCGGCGGCTGCGCACGAATCCCACCATGCGGCGGATGGTCGCCGAGACGCGGCTGCACCCGGCCGATCTGATCCTGCCCGCGTTCGTGCGCGAGGGGATCGACGCCCCGGTCGAGATCGGGTCCATGCCCGGCGTGTACCAGCACACCCGTGACTCGCTGAAGAAGGCGGCGGCCGAGGCCGTCGAGGCGGGCGTCTCCGGGATCATGCTGTTCGGTGTGCCGCTGGACGAGAAGAAGGACGGCGCCGGCACGGACGGCACCGACCCCGACGGGATCCTCCAGGTGGCGCTGCGCGACGTGCGGGCCGAGGTCGGCGACGACCTGCTCGTCATGTCGGACCTGTGCCTCGACGAGTTCACCGACCACGGCCACTGCGGCGTCCTCGACGAGCACGGCCGGGTCGACAACGACGCGACGCTGGAGCGGTACGCGGAGATGGCGCAGGTCCAGGCCGACGCGGGCGCCCATGTGGTGGGTCCGAGCGGCATGATGGACGGCCAGATCGGCGTCGTCCGTGACGCCCTCGACCAGATCGGCCGCGACGACGTCGCGATCCTCGCCTACACGGCGAAGTACTCCTCCGCCTTCTACGGTCCCTTCCGCGAGGCCGTCGGGTCCTCGCTCCGGGGCGACCGCAAGACGTACCAGCAGGACCCGGCGAACGCGCGGGAGTCGCTGCGGGAGCTGGCGCTCGACCTCGAGGAGGGCGCCGACATGGTCATGGTCAAGCCGGCCGGACCGTACCTCGACATCCTGGCCAAGGTCGCCGAGGCCTCGGACGTGCCGGTCGCCGCGTACCAGATCAGCGGTGAGTACGCGATGATCGAGGCGGCGGCGCAGCGCGGCTGGATCGAGCGGGACCGGGCGATCATGGAGTCGCTGACCGGCATCAAGCGGGCCGGGGCGAGCATGATCCTCACGTACTGGGCGACCGAGGTGGCGCGGCAGTTGGGCTGATCCCCGAGGGGCCCGCGCGGCACAATCGCCGCATGACGACGATCTCCGCGCGCGCCCTCAACCGGTCGACCCTGGCACGGCAGTTGCTCCTGGAGCGCGCCGAGGTGTCGGCCGAGGACGCGGTACGGCGGGTTGTGGCGCTCCAGGCGCAGCAGCCCGCTTCGCCGTTCGTGGCGCTGTGGAACCGGGTGGCGGGCTTCGACCCGGCGGATCTGGACGCGCTGTTCTCCGCCTACCGGGTCGTGAAGTCCACGATGATGCGGATCACGCTGCACGCGGTGCACGTCGACGACTATCCGGCGCTGCGTGCGGCCGTGGAGCCGACGGTGCGGGGGGCGCGGCTGCGTGACCGCCGTTTCCGGGACTCGGGGCTGACGGAGGCGGACGCGGCGCGACTGCTGCCGGAGCTGCTGGCCCGCGCCGAACAGCCGTGCGGCGGGCCGGAGTTGAAGGAGTGGCTGCGGGAGGCGGCGGGTCTTCAGGAGGACGTGGCGCTGCCCGCCTGGCGGATGCTGCGCCAGTACGCGCCCCTGTGGCACGCGCCCTCGGAGCGGGCGCCGTGGGGGTTCGTGTCCGGCGGCGGGCAGGAGTTCGTCGCGGCGGGGGAGGGCAGCCGGCCCGGTCTGGAGGGGGACGACGCGGCGGCGGCCGGGATGCGGGCGCTGGTGCTGCGTTATCTGGCGGGCTTCGGCCCGGCGACGGTGTCGGACGTGGCGCAGTTCGCGCTGGTGCAGAAGGGGCGGGTCCGTGCGGCGATCCGCGAACTCGGCGCGGGCGTCGTGGAGTCGGGCCCGACGGAGGACGGCGCCGAGGTCCTGTACGACGTACCGGACGGCGTGGTCCCGGACGAGGACACGGCGGCCCCGCCGCGGCTGCTGCCGATGTGGGACAGCACCCTGCTCGCGTACGCCGACCGGGGCCGCGTCATCCCGCCCGCGTACCGCAAGCTCGTGACCCGGGTGAACGGGGACGTGCTGCCGACGGTCCTCGTCGACGGGTACGTGGCCGGGGTGTGGCGGGTCGCGCAGGACGGGGCGGGGATCGAGGTCGGCGCGTTCGACGCGCTGCCCGCGCCCGTGTGGGAGGCGCTGGAGGCCGAGGCGCGGGGCCTGCACGCGCTGCTCGCGGGCCGCGAGGTGTCCGCGTACCGGCGCTACGACCACTGGTGGGTCAAGGGCCTGCCGGTGACGCGGACGCGCGTGCTCTGACGGTCGCCGGGGTCACTGCTTGCCGGAGCCGACCGGGTCGACCATGACGCCCTGCTCGGCGTGCGAGCCGTCGGTGACGGGGAAGCTGAGGCTGATCGGGACGGACTTGGAGTGCGTCTCGTTGGGCGGCGTGACCACCATCGAGGTGATCTTCACGCCGGAGCCGCCCGTGTCGTTGCGCGGGGTGTGCAGGGTGAAGCGGGTGGTGTCGCCGCCCTGGAGGACGACGGAGGGTGCGCTGACCTCGCTGCGGCCGGCGCTGATGGTGTCGCCGTCGCTGGTCTTCAGGTCGACGCCCGGGAAGCCCTTGAGGGAGCAGGCGTCGCTGGTGTTCTTGAGGGCGACCAGGACGTCGCCCTCGCCCATGCCGTGGGTGGCGGTGATGGTGAGGTGGGCGGTGGTGCAGGGGCCGGTGTTGATCTGGCCGCCGCCGCTGCCCTTGTCGGAGCCCGCGTCGTCGCCGTTGCCGCTGTCGTCGGAGCCGCCCGCGGTGCCGCCCGAGCCGTCGTCGCCGCCCGCGGGCGCCGAGCTGTCGGCGGCGGGCGACGACGCGGAGGAGTCGGCGGAGCCGGAGGCGTCCGATCCGGCGGCGGCGTCGTCGTCACCCGACTGACAGGCGGTGAGCGACAGCCCCGCGAGGAGGGCGACGGCGGCGAGGGCCAGCTGCTGCTTCTTCTGCTTCTTCTGCTGCGGGACGCGCATCGGAACTTCCTTCGTCTCTGTGGGGGGAGGTGTCGGACGGCGGGCCCGTCGCAGCGGGCGTCGCTGATCATCAAGACACCTTCCCCGGGGCGATCCGTTCCGGGCGGTACGTGTCCCTGACAGAGCTGTTACACGGTGGGGGCCGGGGGCTGCCGGTCCCCGGGTGTCGTCGTCGCGGTCACGAACGCGGTCCACGCCGCGGGGCCGACGCGGAGGACGGGGCCGGTCGCGCCCCGCTTCGTGTCGCGGACCGGCACGACGCGGGCGAGGTTCGTGGCGACCTCGACACAGTCGCCGCCGTCGCCGTTGCTGTACGTGCTCTTGTGCCAGCGCGCGCCGCTCATGTCAGTCTCGTGGCTTGCCATTTCGGTAGTCCTCAGCCGCTTGCCGGATCAGGGCCAGGGACGCCTTCGGTGACAGTGCGACGGCCCTGAGCCGATCGTAAGCCTTGCGGTACTGCTTCACGAGCGCCGGATCGTCGATGGTGTCCGCGCTGTACGAGGACTCCGTGTAGACCAGGGGCGGCGCGTCGTCGAAGGTCATGATCTTGGCCGGCGCGAGCATCAGGGGATGTGCCCCCGCGTTCCACGGAACGATCTGTGGAGTGATGCGCTCACGCTCCGCCAACGCGGCGATGTGGTCCAGCTGTTCGGCCATCGCGGCGCCCGGCACGAGCGGCTGGCGCAGCAGGGACTCGTGCAGGATCGCCCAGTACTCCGGGGTGGAGTGGTCGCGCTCGAAGAGCTCGGCGCGGGCGAGCCGGGCGTTCACCTTCGTCTCGGAGTCCTGCCGGGGCTCCAGGGGGTGCGCGGTGCGGACGACCGCGTACGCGTAGGCCTGGGTCTGGAGCAGGCCCGGCAGCACGTTGGGCGTCCACTCCTCGATCGCCTCGGCGTGCTTCTCCGCCTCCAGGACCTTCTCGAAGTAGGCGGCGTGGCCGACGCGGCGGGCCCGGCGCACCTCCTCGCAGCGGCGGGCGAAGAAGCCGTCCGTGCGCAGCACCCGGTCCACGTGTTCGGCCAGGTCGCGGGGCATGCGGCGCTCGCCGCGCTCGATCTCGCTGAGGTGGCTCTGGCCGTAGAAGCTGCCCTCCACCAGTTGACTGAGGGTCAGCCCCGCGGCCTCGCGCTGCCAGCGCAGCTCCTTGCCGTAGAAGCTCGGCACGCTTGCCGAGCCGTCGATGTCCTTGCTTCGTGCCATGGCCCACCGTCCGTTTCCACCACTGCCCCGCCGGGGTTCCACGGTTCGCGTCCGGGAACCGAAAACCCTTCTACGGTAGGCGAGTTCGCGACACGCTGTGGGCCGTTCGTCACGGAACGCACTGAAGGGGTCGGCGGATGTCTGGACACAGCGGGTACGAGATGGAGGCCTGCGTCGAAGACCTGCGCGGGGCGCTGGCCTCGCACGGGATCACGCTTCCCTCGCTACGGGTCGACCTGCCGGCCTTCGCCGGGGACTACGTGCCGCCCATGGGGCTCGTCGCGCTCGGGAACTGCAACACCGGGACCGCGCGGCGGCTCGTCGACGCATTGGGCGGATGCGCGTGGTGGGAGGTCGAGCTGGCGGCCCGGGGCGAGACCGTGCGGGCGGTCCGGCGGGAGGTCGGGGCGCGCTACGGGCGCGAGGCCGAGCTCTGTGTCGCCGAGCTGCTGAACAACGTCGTGCGCCACGTGGGGGAGGGCACCGCGACCCGGGTACGGGCGCGGGCGGGCGGGGCGGCGCGGCGCGTGCGGGTGGAGGTGCTGGACCCGGCGTCCGGGGCATTGCCGGTGCCGGTCGCGGCGCGGGCGGACGACGAGTCGGGCCGGGGCCTCGCGCTGGTCGACGCGGTGGCTCTGGCCTGGGGGATCGAGGTGCGGGGGGAGGGGAAGGCGGTGTGGTTCGAGGTGGCGGTGGTGTGAGCGCCAGGAGGGGCCGGACTTGGCGCCCGGCCCCTCCGTGTGGGTCTGCCAAGTGGGTCAGGTGGCGTGGGCGTCCTGCGGGGACACGATGGTGGCGTGGGCGTCCTGCGGGGACACGATGGTGGCGTGGGCGTCCTGCGGGGCGGTGGACGCGTGATTGTCGGCCATCGCCGGGGCGGCGGCGCCGGCGGCGACGCCCGCGACCATCGCGGCGGTGACGAGGATCTTCTTGGCGCGAGTCATTCCAACTCCCTGAGGAAGAAGCGGTCTTCGTTCGTCCGTGACGGTAGTGACTGGGGGGGGCGATTGTTCGAGTGACTCGAACGGTTTCCGTCAATCATTGGCCGGAACGATGGGGGCCCTGGACGTGCCTCGGCCGCGGTGGCTCCCCCTCCGGGCCACCGCGGTCGATCCCCGTGTGAAGGAAAGTCAGGCCTTCTCGTCCGATATGTGAGTGTCCTGAGGCGACACGGTCTCGCCACCCGAGATGTGGGTGTCCTGAGGCTTGATGGCCCCGTCCTCGCCCCCGGAGATGTGGGTGTCCTGAGGCTTGATGGCCCCGTCTTCGCCCCCGGAGATGTGGGTGTCCTGAGGCTTGATCTTGTCGCTCATTTCTGGAACTCCTAGGTAAAAGGGAGATCGGGTGGCCCGCCCGGCAACTCCCCCGTGGATTGCCGGGCGGGCTCTTGGGCCGTACACGGTAGCTGCACGGCCGCCGCCAAGCCGTCTGCCCCCCGACGCGACGGTTTGGTCAGTACAGAGTGTCGGCTCGTGATAAACGAACGATGAACGCGTGCGGTGGGGCCTCAGGCGGCCAAGGGGGTCAAGAGCACACGAACCTCGGAGGCTTCAGGGGAGTCCAGACGCTCGTAGATGGCCAGCGCATCGCGCCAGCAGGCCTGGGCCCTGTCCGGTTGGCCCAACTGCATGAGAGCACGCCCCAAGACGGTGAGCACCGTTCCGCGCCGCCACTCGCCGCCGATGCCACGCAGAGCGATTGCTTGTTCGGCGTTCGCCGCAGCAAGAGTGGGGCAGTTTGTCGCGAGGTGCACTTCGGCGATCCGGTAGTGGGTGACTCCCGCCCACAACGGCTGTCGATTCTCTGTGAAGCCGGACAGTGCCGAGGTGAGTTCAACCAGAGCCTCGTCAAAGCGCTGAGCTGCGGCAAGAGCGAGCCCCAATGCGTATCGGCCGTTGGCAAGGCGAAGCGCGGAACCGAGGCGGCCATATATGTCGATGCCCTGTCGGACAAGGGCGATGGCGCTGGTGGTCTTCCCGAGTGCCAGGTGCACGCGCGAGAGGTTGCACAAGGCGCTTGCCTCCCCTGGAAGGTTCTTGTCCTCCCGGAAATTGTCCAAAGCCAGCCGGAGATGCGTCTCAGCGGCTTCGGGCTCACCTTGGTAGAAGGCGATCACACCGCGCTCATGAGGAGCATGGCACTTGGACCACGGGTCGTCATGGCTGATCAGCTCCATGGCGGCGCCGGCTTCGGTCACGGCCTCACTGAAGTGCCCGGCGAAGGCGTGCACCTGGGCAAGAGTCGTTCGTGCTTGAGCCTCGACCAGTTGGTCTCCTAGTTCGGCCGCAGATGCCTTCAGCGCCTGAGCGGACCGCTCATAGAGAAGAAAGTTGGCTCCTGACTCCGACAGATCCTTGGAAACCAGAAGGAGACTGGCGGCGCGTCGCAGCAGAGGTCGGCTGGTGGACTGCTGGACGCAGGTGAGAAGGCAACTCGCCTCCGCGAAAAGCCAGTCCAAGGCTGACTCCTGGGTCGTGAAGCGCAAGCCCAGGTGCTCCGTTGGCGCAAGGTGATCCACCAACCGATCCCCGGGACGCTCGATCGCGTACACCCCCGCCGCCGTCGCCAGATAGAAGTCCAGGAGGCGGGACAGCGCCGCCTCCCGCTCCTCCGGGGGGAGTTCGTCCCGCTCCGCGCACGCACGCGCGTAGAGACGGACGAGGTCGTGGTAGCGGTAGCGGCCCGGGGCCGCCGATTCCAGGAGGGACGTGTCGACGAGGGACTCCAGGAGGTCCTCGGTCTCGTCCTGGTCCAGGTTCAGGGCCGCGGCGGCCGCCGCCAGCGAGATGTCCGGGCCGTCGGCGAGGCCCAGGAGGCGGAAGGCGCGGGCCTGGGCCGGTTCCAGCTGGCCGTAGCCGAGTTCGAAGGTGGCCTTGACCGCGAGGTCGCCGGCCTGGAGCTCGTCGAGGCGGCGGCGCTCGTCCGCGAGCTTGGCGGCGAGCACCGAGACCGTCCAGGTGCGGCGTGCCGCCAGGCGCGAGGCCGCGATGCGGATGGCGAGGGGGAGGAAGCCGCAGGCGGCGACGACGTCCAGGGCCGCTTCCCGCTCCGAGGCGACGCGCTCCTCGCCGACGATGCGGGTGAAGAGGAGCAGCGCCTCCTCGGGGGACATCACGTCCAGGTCGACCAGGTGGGCGCCCGCCAGGTCGACCATGCGGACCCGGCCCGTGATGAGCGCCGCGCAGCCTTCCGTGCCCGGGAGGAGGGGCCTGACCTGGGCCGCGTCGCGCGCGTTGTCGAGGAGGACCAGCACGCGGCGGCCGTCCAGCGTCGAGCGGTACAGCGCCGCCCGTTCCTCCAGGGTGTCCGGGATCGCGGAGTCCGCCGTGCCGAGGGCGCGCAGGAACGAGCCGAGGACCGTCTCGGGTTCGGCCGCGCGGGAGCCCGCGCCCTGGAGGTCCACGTACAGCTGGCCGTCGGGGAACGCGGCGCGGGAGGCGTGGGCCACGTGCACGGCGAGGGTCGTCTTTCCCACGCCGCCGATGCCCGCCACCGCCGAGACCGCCATGACGGAGCCCGTGCCCGTCTCGGAGTGTGCCGAGGACAGGACGTCGCTGAGTTCGTCGACGAAGGAGGCGCGGCCCGTGAAGTCCGGGACCGTCGCGGGGAGCTGGGCCGGGCGGCGCGGCGTCGCGGCCGGTTCCGCGGGCGGGGCGGAGGGTTCGGCGAGGGCCGGGTCCGCGGTGAGGATGCGCTGCTGGAGTTCGGCCAGGCCGGGGCGCGGGTCGACGCCGAGCTCGTCGGCGAGCAGGCGGTGCGTGTCGGCGTAGACGGCGAGGGCCTCGGCCTGGCGCCCGGAGCGGTACAGGGCGAGCATCAGGAGTTCGCGCAGCCGCTCGCGCAGCGGGTGCGCGGCGGTGAGCGCGGTGAGTTCGGAGACGGCCTCCGCGTGGCAGCCCTGCTCGAGGTCCATGTCGAGGCGCGTCTCGAGCAGCTGGAGGCGCCATTCCTCGAGGCGGGCGCGCTGCGTCTCGGCGTACGGCCCCGGCACGTTCGCCAGCGGCTCGCCGTCCCACAGGCCGAGCGCCTTGTTGAGCAGGGCGCGGGCCCGGCAGAGGTCACCGGCGTGCCGGGCCTTCTCGGCGTCGGTCCACAGGGACTCGGCGGCGACGAGGTCGAGGGCGTCGCCGCCCACGGAGCGGATCGCGTAACCGCCGGACTCGCTGACGAGCACGTCGGGGTCGAGGACCTTGCGCAGCCGGGAGGCGTAGGTGCGCAGCGCGGCGAGGGCCTGCTGCGGGGGTTCGTCGCCCCAGACGGCGTCGATCAGCTCGCCGGAGGTGGCGGTGCGGCCCTCGCGCAGCAGCAGGGCGGCGAGCAGGGCCCGCTGCTGGGGGGAGCCGGTGGCCAGCGGGTCGCCGCCGCGCCAGGCCCGGACGGGGCCGAGCACGCTGAAGCGCAGCAGGCCGGGCGCGGTGGCCGGCTCGTGCTCGGGGGTGTCCCCGGGCGCGCCGGACCGCCGCTGCTCCGGCACCCGCGGTACACCGTCCATCGTCGCCGACCCCCTGCCGCCGCACAGCACCCGTCACGTCTGTCGTCCGCGCCGTCCAGTCGGCGCGCCGGTGGACGCCGCCGCGGACGACCCCGCCAGTTTGCCTTGTTCATGGCGGATACGTCAGCTGCGGGAGACGGTCATCACCGACATCTCACGGGTCCATGCCGTCATCCGCGCTAGCTGACGGATCGTCAGATCGGCGCTACCGTGAGCCCATGGAGACCCCGGAGAGCGCAAACAGCCAGAATGCCCCGATACCCGCCGACTTCCCGCTGATCATCTCCGTCGACGACCACACCGTGGAGCCGCCCACCGTCTGGTCCGACCGGCTCCCGAAGAAGTACGCCGACACCGGGCCGCGCATCGTGCGCGCGCCGCTGAAGGAGATGACCTTCCTGGGCGGCAAGTTCGCGCCGGTCATGGGCGGCCCCGGCGACGACGGGCCCATCGGCGACTGGTGGGTCTACGAGGACCTGCACCGGCCGCTGACCCGGCTCGACACCGCCGTCGGGTACGACCGGGACGAGATCAAGCTCGAGGTCATCACCTACGAGCAGATGCGGCCCGGGTCGTTCAGCGTGCCCGAGCGGCTCGCCGACATGGACGTCAACCACGTGCAGTCCGCGCTGTGTTTCCCGACCTTCCCGCGCTTCTGCGGGCAGACCTTCACCGAGGCGTCGGACCGTGAGCTCGGGCTGCTCGGGGTGCGGGCGTACAACGACTGGATGGTCGACGAGTGGTGCGGCCCCGAGGCGCAGGGGCGGCTGATCCCGCTCACGCTGGTACCGCTGTGGGACCCGGAGCTGGCGGCGGCCGAGGTGCGGCGCAACGCCGCGCGCGGTGTGCGGGCCGTCGCGTTCTCCGAGATCCCGCCGCACCTGGGGCTGCCGTCGATCCACGGCGACGCGTGGGATCCCTTCCTCGCCGCGTGCGACGAGACCGGGACGGTCGTCGCCATGCACATCGGCTCCAGCAGCAAGATGCCCTCCACCTCGCCGGACGCGCCGCCGGCCGTCGGGTCGACGATCACCTTCGCCAACTGCTGCTTCTCGATGGTCGACTGGCTGATGAGCGGCAAGTTCGAGCGCTTCCCGAACCTGCGGATCATGTACGCCGAGGGGCAGATCGGCTGGATCCCGTACATCCTGGAGCGCGCGGACGTGGTGTGGGAGGAGAACCGGGCGTGGGGCGGCGTCGCCGACAAGGTCAGGAAGCCGCCGAGCGAGTACTTCGCCGAGCATGTCTTCGGCTGCTTCTTCGACGACGCGTTCGGCCTGAAGAACCTCGACGCCATCGGTCTGGACAACGTCCTGTACGAGACCGACTACCCGCACTCGGACTCGACGTGGCCGAAGTCGAAGGAGGTCGGGGAGGCGCAGATGGGGCATCTGGAGGCGGGGGTCGTCGAGCGGATCGTGCGGGGCAATGCGATTGATCTGCTGGGGCTCAGTCCGGAGGGGCTCTGGGTGCCGTAGGGCTCCGCCGTTGTGGGGTGCGGTGTCGTCGCCGGGTGACGGGTGCGCCGTGGCTGCTCGCGCAGTTCCCCGCGCCCCTTTTCGGGGCTGGTGTGCGGCCCCCGTCCCTGGCCTGCGGGCGACCGTGAACGGTGGCCAGTTCAAGCCCCTCCGGCGATTGAGGAGCGGGGGCCGGGGCGGAGCCCCTGGGGGTGACGCCGTTGCGGG
>NZ_WWIA01000239.1 GCF_009870065.1 Streptomyces sp. SID5785
TCGGGCCGCGCGCCGTCCACGGCGGCGGCGCGCTCCGGGCCGAGGGCCGCGACCCGCTTGGCCGCCTCGACGGCCGCGTCGAAGCCCAGCTCCGGGTCGCGCCGCAGCAGTTCGGTGGCGCGGGCGTGCGCGGACACCTCCGGGTCGGGGCTGGTCGCGGACCGCTCGAGCACCGGCGCGGACACCGCGCCCAGGTCGACCAGGGCGCGGCTCAGGCTCAGCCGGACGTCGCGGTCCCCGCGCCCCAGCTGTCCGGCCAGCGTCGCCGCGAGCCCCGCCCGGCCGCTCTCGGGAGCCAGGACCACCGCGGTGCGCCATGCGGTCCGCGCGACCTCGTCGTCGGGGTCCCGCAGCAGCGCCGGGGTGATCCACTCCCACGCCTCCGCGGCACCGATCTTGGACAGGGTGTGCAGCGCCTGGCTGCGCGCCTGCGGCCGCGCGGCGTCGAGCTCCCGGCGGATCCGGGGCAGCGTGGCCTGCACGGGCAACCGGGTCAGCGCCCAGGACAGCATGTCCCGTACGTAGAAGTCGGATTCGACGGCGCACCGCTCGACCAGGGGCTCGAGGTGCACGGCGTCCGGTTGCGAGCCGACGGCGAGCGCCGCCTGGAGCCGTACCGACGACTGCGCGGCGCCCAGAGCGGCGACCACGCGCGCGTGGCGCGCAGCCGAAGCACCGAGGGAGTCACGGGAACCACGGACATCGCGAACGTCACGCCCCTCACGGACGCCGGGACCGCCGGGACCGCCGGGACCGCCGGGTTCGCCGGGTTCACCTGGAACATCCACAACATCTCGGAGATCTGAAGCATCACGGGAAATAACGGGAACCACCTCCTCGGCCCACTGGACACCTTGTCACTGTGTCAAGGTCAAGCTCCGAAGGCCCGCCCACCCCCGGTCGCGGCCCGCACTCCCCGACGTAAGGAGCCGTCCGGCGTGACCCCCACCCGACGCGTGCTGTTCCTCTCCCCCGCCATGAGCGTCTCGCTGCGCGGGGCCCGGTTCGACGACGGGGCGCCGCTCGACGACGCGGGACGGGCGGCTGCCCGGGCGGCGGCCGGGGCGCTGCCGGCAGACGCGCGGGCCGTGACCGGTGGCAGTCCGCGCTGCCGGGAGACGGCCGGGGCCCTGGGGCTGGACGCGGCGCCGGCACCGCAGGCGCTGGCCGCGCAGGACATGGGGCGCTGGCGCGGCCGGAGCCTGGCGGAGGTGAGCGAGGCGGAGCCGCTGGAGGTGGCGCGCTGGCTCGCCGAGCCGGACTTCGCGCCCGGCGGAGGGGAGCCGGTGGCCGCCGTCTGCGCGCGGGTCGCCGGCTGGCTCGACGCGCCGGAAGCGGACCCCGCGCGCGTGGTCGCGGTCGTGGAGCCGGAGGTGGTGCGCGCGGCGGTGGTGCACGCCCTGGGGGCGCCCGCGTCCGCGTTCTGGCGCTGCGACGTGGCGCCGCTGACCGTGACCGAGCTGAGCGGCCGCGCCGGACGCTGGAACGTGCGTCTCGGCCGGCCGCTCGGCTCGTCGGGTGGCACGGGCGGCTGACGCCCGCGGGGTCACTGGCCGACCGGCACCGCCCCCTGCCCCACGCCCGCGTCCGCCGCCTGCGCCTGCGGACGGAGCAGGCGGTGCGCCAACTCCCCGAAGACCAGGGCGAAGCCGCTCCACAGGGTGACCTGGACGGCCAGTGCGGAGAGCCGGAAACGCCACAGGAGCGTGGCCGGGAAGTGGTCCGGCACGTCGTTGACCACGGGCAGGACCGCGAAGGCGGCCCCGATGAGGACGACGAAGCCGAGCACGGCGGCCACGGTCGCGTAGTACGTCCCCACGCGCGGGGCAAGCCGCTTGCCGAGGACGACGGCGCCGATCGTGAGCAGGACGCTGAGCACGATCATCAGGAAGTACAGGGCGGTCCGCTTGCCGATGGTGTCGGGGTTGCCGACGGCGGGCGGGGTCGCCGGGTACTTCAGGAACGGCACGACGTAGACGGCCAGGAGCGCGCAGCCGGACAGCAGCAGCGCGGTCGCGCGCGGGCCGAACCGCCCGACGCGGCCGAGGGCGAAGCAGTAGGCGAGAGCGGCGATCCCGCCGAAGGCGACGCCGTAGACGAGCATGCCGGTGGCGAGACCGGCGGTGGACTGCAGGCTGCGCGAGACGAGTTCCGTCTCCTCGCCGCCATGGGTGTGCGCGGCGGCGTGCGCCTCTTCGAAGCCGATAGCTCCGTCGACGTTCGGTTCGCCGAGCCAGTAGGCGATGACCAGGGCGAGCACGCCGGCCGCGAGGCCGGCGAGCATGCCGCGGACAAGGAGATTCCGTACGGTGGTCGAGTTCATGAGCGCGCGGTGTCCCTCTGGGTCAGTGGCAGGGGAAACCGAGCAGGTGGCGGGCGTCGTGCACCCACTCGTGAACCCCCGCACCGCTGAACACGGAGGTGGCGCCCTGTTCGGCGCCGACGAAGTACAGCAGGACGAGCATCAGGATGCCGAAGAAGACCGCCCAGGGGGCGATCGTCCTCAACGGCAGTGTGGCCGGAAGGGCAGGGGTGGCGGTCGGCTGGGCGACGTGCTGCGCCATGGCAGGGCCTCCTTCGGGAGTTCGCGTCCCGTCTCGGTGGTGCACTTGACGACCGTCACGGGTCTGACTCACGAGAGCCCTGGGGCTGCTCGAACACAGTGGCGCGACCGTGCCGGACTGTCACCGGCTTCCGTCGACCGTCGTCGATATCGGCACGACGCTACCGCCTGACGCGTCCATGGCCAAGACGGCCTCGTGCGAACCGTGCACGTCACCCCGCTTCCGCAGCGCGCCGCATCCCGGGATCAGCGGGCCCCTGCGGCCGCGTCCGCGCGCAGCGCGGGCTTGTCGATCTTGCCGATCGCGTTGACGGGCAGGGTGTCCCGTACGGAGAAGGCGACCGGAATCTTGATCTTGGTCAGGTGCCGGGCACAGTGCTCCCGCACCCCGTCCACATCGAGCGTGGCCCCGTCGACGGGCGTCAGGTACGCGACCGGCACCTCGCCGTAGACGGCGTGCGGTGCGCCCACGACCGCCGCCTGTGCCACCGACGCGCAGGCCTGGAGCACGGTCTCGATCTCCTTGGGGTACAGGTTCTCCCCACCGCGGATGATCATGTCCTTGATCCGGTCCACGATCGTGAGGTACCCGTCCTCGTCCAGGATTCCGACGTCGCCGGTGTGCAGCCATCCGTCGGCCAGGGTGCGTGCGGTCTCCTCGGGCCGGCCGAGGTACCCGCGCATGACCATCGGGCCCCGGACGACGATCTCGCCGCGTTCGCCCGCCGGGAGCAGTGTCCCGCCGGGGTCCATGACGGCGACGCGCTGACCGGGCAGCGCCGTGCCGACGGTTCCGGGCTTGCGCACCCCGTGCAGGGGGTTGCTGGTCGTCGCGCAGGTGCCCTCGGTCAGCCCGTAGCCCTCCAGGACCTCGCAGCCGAAGCGGTCACGCACCGCGTCGAGCAGCGTGGCGGGCGCGGGGGCCGCGCCGCAGATGGTCAGGCGCAGCGACGAGGTGTCCGTCCGCACGTGCTCGGGCAGGGCCACGAGGTGCGCGTAGATGGTGGGCACGGCCGAGAAGTAGGTGGGGCGCAGGGCTTCGACGGCCTCGAGGAAGGCCTCGGGCCGGAACCGCTGGAGGACGGTGAGCCGGGCGCCCGCCAGCAGCGGGGCCAGGAAGCTGACGCAGATCGCGTTGACGTGGAACAGCGGCAGGACCAGCAGGCAGTGGTCGTCGCCGGTCAGGGAGAGCGCGTCGACGATGCTCGCGGCCATCGCGGAGAGGTTGGCGTGCGTGAGCATGACGCCCTTGGGCCGCCCGGTCGACCCGCTCGTGTAGACGAGCAGCGCGAGGTCCTGCGGCTGCACGGGGTCGGCGGGCAGCGGGGTGCCCAGCGGCTCGCGGCGCAGGTCGTCCACGTGGAGGCAGGGACGTCCCGGGTCCGGCGACGTGCCCGTGGCGTCGACGAGGAGGGCCGCGTCCGCGTCACGGATCTGGTGGGCCGCCTCCGAGTCGGTGAAGACCGGATTGATCGGGGTGGCGGTGGCCCCCAGTCGCCAGGCGGCGACGACGGCGATCAGCAGTTCCACGCGGTTGGGCAGCATGACGGCGACGACGGAGCCGGCCCCGACCCCGTGTTCGGCGAACTGCTCGGCGGCGGCGTCCACGCGCCGGGCGAACTCGCGGTAGGTCAGTTCCTGGTGCTCGTCCGCGACGCAGGGGCGGTCGTCGAACGCGTCCGGGCGCGACCAGGGCAGGTAGGCGAGTGACATGTGCGGCTCCTTGGCTCTCCTTGCCGGAAGACCTGCCGGCGCATGACGTCCTCGGCCAGCGCCACCGGCAGGGGCCGACGCTAGGAGCCGTGCGCGAGCGCGGGCTTTGTGCCGGGCGCACGAAGTCCCGGCGGCGTTTGGTGCCGGCCGCCCGACGGATCGTGCGCCGGGCCTCTCTGGCAGAGTGGATCGACCGCACGCGCGTGCGACCGCAGGGTCCGTCCGGAGTCCCGTCTCCGCCGGCCCGTTCCTCCCGTTGGACGACTCCGATGACCGATTCCGTGCACGACGACGTGTCACGCAGGGCCACGGCCCTGGTGCTGGCGACGGCCGACGAGCTGCCGCACCACCGTGCGGCTCTGACCGACGAGATCCAGCACCTGCTGGCCCGCGAGGTGGGGGAACTGCGGGACGAGAGTTCCGTGCACACCGCCGCCCTGCGCGAGCTCAGAGCGGCGGGCACCGCGGAGAACCTCACGGTGTTCACGGACGTCGTCCGCCGGGGCCGCGACCTGGACCTGGCCGGGGACGACGCGGCGGCGCTGACCGCGGCCGAGGAGTACGCACGGTGGCTGGCTCGGCGCCGCATCACGCCGGGCGCCCTGGACCACGCCTACCGGCTCGGCCAGCAGCACGTCCTGCACTGGTTCCTGGACCGCATCGCCGGGCAGGAGGCCGACCCCCGGGTGGCGGTGGCCGCCGGACGCCGGGTGATGGACATCGCGTTCGCCTACGTCGCCGTGGTGTCGCGGCACGTCATGTCCGTGTACGAGAGCGAACGCGAACGGTGGGCGACGCGGCGCGGCTCCCAGCAGGCGGCCGCGCTCTCCGTGCTGCTCGCCGAGGGCTGTACCGACCAGGCGGCGACCGAGAAGGCGCTGGGATACGGACTCAGCGGTCCGCACCTCGCCGTCATCGCGCAGCCGGACGCCGCCGGGCCGTCCCGCGAGGACCGCACGGACCTGCTGCGCAGGACGGAGAACGCCCTCGCGGAGGTCGGCGCGCTCGCCGGCGCCGCCCGGCCACCGCTGCTCGTGCTGCGGGACCAGGAGGTCGTGTGGGCGTGGATTCCCCTGCGGGCCGGGGGCCTCGACCGCGTGGCGCTCTCCGAGGCTTCCGTGACGCGGCTGCTGGGGCGTGCGCACGGCCTCCGGCTGGCCCTGGGCGCGCCCGCCTCCGGCCCCGAGGGCTTCCGGGCGACGCACCGCGACGCCGTCAGGGCACAGGACGTGGCCCGCCTGGCGGGCGCGCGGGGCCCGGCGGTCACCGCGTTCTTCGACGCCGAGGTGCGGCTGGCCTCCCTGCTCGCGACGGATCCGGACGCGGCGCGATCCCTCGTATCACGGGCGCTCGGACCCTTGGCGCAGGACACCCAGGCGGCCGGCCGGCTGCGGCAGACGCTGCACGGATTCCTCGACGCGCAGGGCAGTTACGTCGCCGCGGCCGGGCGGCTGCACCTGCACAGGAACACGGTTCGCTACCGGGTCCGACGGGCCGTCGAACTGCGCGGCCGCCCGCTCGACGAGGACCGCCTGGAGCTGGAACTCGCCCTGGTCGCCTGCCGCCGCCTGGGCCACGCCGTCCTCGCGCCGGGCCCGGCGGGTCCGGCGGGTCCGGCGGGCAGGGACGCGGGCTGAGGCACGGCCTCGTCCTCCGGCCTGTTCAGTCCCGCGGGTGCACTCCGGCTCCGGTCACTCCGGCCGGTGCACTCCGGCTCCGGTCTCTCCGAAGCCGTTCCCTCCGAAGCCGTTCACTCCGGCGTACGGGCCGCTACGTGGGCGACGGCCCGTTCCCGCTCGTCCAGGAGCCAGCCGACCCTCTTGACCGTGCGCAGGACGACGGTACGGGCGGTGATGCTCATCGTCGGGAAGCGGTCGCTCAACGACTCCTCGAACGTCTCCGCGCCGCTGAGCCCGTGCAGCAGCGCATGGACGAGGAGGTTGTCCTCGCCGCTCACGGACACGCTCAGCCGCACCTGTTCGAGGCGGGCCAGCGCGGCCCCGATCTCGCCGCACGCCGCGTGCGGCACCCTGGCGCGATAGAGCACCGAGGCGGTCAGTCCCGCCATCCGGTGGGCGAAGTCGCAGCGCAGCACGGCGCTGCCGTCGGCCAGCATCCGACGCAGCCTGCGGGCCGCGGTGTGCTCGCTGACGCCCAGTTCCTGACCGAGCGCGCGATGACCGATGCGGCCGTCCCGCCCCAGGACGGCCAGCAGCTCCTGATCCGCGCGGGAGTACCCGCTGTGTCCGGTGTCGCTGAAGGAGACGCGGCCGCTCGGTGACCGCAGCGGCAGACGCACCCGGTCGGCGTTCGACAGCGCCCGCATCCGCCAGTCGCCGCCCTCGCCGTACTGCGTCATCGTCAGACGGCACCGCACCTCGCCGACGCCCGGCAGGGTGCCGACGTCGTCGCGCAGGGCGCGTCGCAGCCCCGGCAGATCGACCGCCCCCACCGTCAGGAGCAGGTCGCACTCGCCCGCGACCTCGTACACGGACACCACCCAGGGCAGCAGGGCGAGCCGTTCGGCGTTGGCCGTGACGTGCGCGGCGGCGCACGTGACCTCGACGTGCGCGACGACGACGCTGCGGCCGCTCCCGTAGGCGGTGACCCACGCGGCACCGTCCTCGCGCAGCCGCTCCCACCTCCGGGCGGCGGTGCTGGCGGCCGTCCCGGTCGCCTCCGCGATGCGGTTCCACGGCGCGCGAGGGGCCGACTGCAGGGCGTCGATGAGGGCCAGGTCCGCCTCGGTGAGGCGGTCGCCGGCCGAGGGGTCGGACATGCGGGGCTCCGGGATGCACGGCTCGCCCGGAGCCGGGCGGCGCGGGACGGTCGCGAAGGATCCTGCCTCGCCCGCCCTCCCCCGTCAATGCGGGAATCCAGCGTTCCAGCAGGACGAACCGCCCCGGGAGAGACGGGATCAGACGTGATCGGCTGCCGTCCGGCACTTTCGAGCAATCTGACGGTTCCGGGCCATGGTGGCGTGAAGGTGGGCTGACCCCGGCGCTCCCGTGCGACGGGCCGCTCGGGAGGAGGAGACCGATGCCGCTGTTGCCCCGCCGGTCCACGGGCCGGAAGTCCGGGCCCGAGGCCGCGGTACGGACCACGGTCGTGGTCCTGTTCTGCGCCTGGTTCGTGGACTACGCGGACCGTCTGCTCATCAACTACGTACTGCCGGACCTCGGCGACGAGTTCGGCCTCAGCCATGCGAGTCAGGGCCTGGTGGTCAGTGCGTTCTTCGTCGCGTACGCCGCCAGCCAGATCCCCGGCGGGCTGCTCGCCGACCGGTTCGGCGCACGTCCCGTGGTGCTCGGAGCGCTGATCGCCTGGTCGGTGTTCACCGGATTCACCGCGCTCGCCTGGTCGTTCGGCTCCCTGCTGGTCATCCGGTTCGTGTTCGGTCTCGCGCAGGGCGTCTTCCCCGCCGCGTCCATGAAGGCACTGGCCGAACGCACCCCGGCCGACGCCCGGATGACCGCCAACGGACGGGTCATGAGCTCCAACGCGACGGCCGCCCTCGCCGTCCCCCTGCTGGCGGCCCCCGTCATCGCGGGGCTCGGCTGGCGCTGGTCCTTCGCCTGCGCGGCCGTCCTCGGCGTCCTCGTCCTCGGCCTCCTCGGCCGGGGACTGCGGCCCGTGGACACCGCGCCGGACAAGGCGCCACAGGAGACCAAGGAGGCTGCGGGCGCCTCCGCGGTGCGCGGCATGGTCCGGCAGCCGGCCGTCTGGATGTTCGCCACGATGATGTTCGGCTACAACGTGATCATGTGGGGTCTGCTCACCTGGGTCCCCTCCTACCTGAAGGAGGAGGCCGGTCTGAACCTGACGACCGTGGGCCTCCTGATGGCGGTGCCCGCGGCCGCCTCCGTCGCCGGGACCCTGCTCGGCGGGCGCTGGAGCGACCGGCTGGGCGGACAGCACCAGCGGATCATGCTCCCGGCCATGGCGGTGGGAGCCGCCTGCCTGATCCTGATGGCGTTCGTCCCCGGACTCGTCGCGTTCGTGGTGCTCGCCACCGTCGCCGTCCTCGCGATCTCGCTCACGTACATGCCGATCTACGCCGTCCCGATGCGCGCCCTGCCCCGCGAACACACCGGAACCGGCACGGGAATCATCACGTTCGGCGGCCAGGTCGCGGGCATGGTGGCGCCTCCGGTCCTCGGCCTGCTCGCCGACACCCTGTCCTTCCGGACCGCATTCGCGTTCCTGTCGGTCGGGGCCGTCATCGCCGTCCTCGCGGCCCTGCGCACCCCGCGCGACACCCCGTCGTTCCTGGCCGCCCTGCGCCCTGCGGCTCCCGCACCACACCCCGCCGCCGCCACGACGCTCGAAACGGAGACCTCATGACCACCGCCACGACCGCCGGCCCCCTGCTCTCGGGGCTCAGCGACCTGCTGCCCGACCTGACCACGCTGTACAAGGACCTGCACGCCCACCCCGAACTGTCCTTCCAGGAGCACCGCACCGCCGGTGTCGTCGCCGGACGGCTGCGCGCCCAGGGCTGGGAGGTCACCGAAGGGGTCGGCCGCACCGGAGTCGTCGGTGTGCTGCGCTCCGGTGACGGCCCGACCGTGCTGCTGCGCGCCGACATGGACGCGCTGCCGGTCGAGGAGGAGACGGGCCTGCCCTACGCGTCGACGGCGACGGCCGTCACCGACGACGGGCGGGAGGTGCCGGTGATGCACGCGTGCGGGCACGACGTGCACGTCACCGCGCTGCTGGGCACGACCGCGCTGCTCGCCGCGCGGCCCGACGCCTGGCGCGGCACGGTCGTCGCGGTCTTCCAGCCCGCGGAGGAGGTCGGCGGCGCCCCGGTCATGCTGGAGGACGGTTTCGCCGACCGCTTCCCGCGCCCCGACATCTGCCTCGCCCAGCACACCGCGCCGGTGCCGGTCGGCTACGCGGGCAGCAGGCCGGGGACGGTCATGAGCTCCTCCGACAGCCTGCGCGTCGTGCTCAAGGGCCGCGGGGGGCACGGCTCGGTCCCCGAGAACACGGTCGACCCGGTGGTGCTCGCCGCGTCCGTCGTCCTGCGGCTGCAGACGGTGGTGTCCCGTGAGGTGGCCGCGGCCGACATGGCCGTCGTCACCGTCGGATCCCTGCACACGGGCACCAAGGAGAACATCATCCCCGACACCGCCGAACTGAAGATCAACATTCGGGCGGACAGCCCGGACGTGCGCCGACGGGTCATGGAGGCGGTCGAGCGGGTGATCCGCATGGAGTCCGCCGTGTCCGGCGCGGCCGAACCCGAGATCGACCACTTCCAGAGCTACCCGATCACCCACAACGACCCCGAGGCCACGGTCCGCACCGGTGAGATCCTCTCCGCCGCCATGCCGGGTCCCGGGCGGTTCCTGATGCTGCCCCGGCCGCTCACCGGCAGCGAGGACTTCGGCCAGTTCGGGCAGGCCCTCGGCGTGCCGTCGGTGTTCTGGTTCTTCGGCACGTCGGACCCCGCCCTGTTCACCGGCTTCGACCCGGCCGCGCTCAGCTCACCGCCGACCGGCGTGCCCGGCTCCCACTCGAGCAGATTCGCGCCGCTTGCCGCCGAGTCCGTGGAGACGGGCGTCCGGCTCATGACCACGGCGGCGGCCCACTGGCTGGGCGCGCCCGACGCCTGAGCCGCCCGCCCCGCACCGACGAAGGAGTTCCATGTCCGCACGCCACGACACCGCCGACCTGATCCTGACCGGCGGCACCGTACTCACCATGGACACCGCCCGCCCGCAGGCCGAGGCGGTCGCCGTGACCGGCGGGGAGATCACCTTCGTCGGTGCCGCGGCCGACGTCGCCGGCCTGCGCGGGCCGGGCACGGAGGTCGTCGACCTGAAGGGCGCGGCCCTGCTGCCCGGCTTCGTGGAGGCGCACGGCCATCCCTCGGTGATGGCGCTGACCATCGCCCCGCCCGCCCTCGACGTGCGGCCCTTCGTGGCCCGCGACGGCGCCGCGGTACTGGCGAGCATCCGCGAGGCGGTGCGCCGCGCGCCGCACGCACCCCTCGCCGCCTACGGCGTCGATCCGCTGCTGCAACCGGATCTGCCGCGGCTGACCAGGGAGTTGCTCGACACCCTGCACCCGGGCGGCCCGCTCCTGGTGCTGTCCAACAGCGGGCACGCCGTATGGGCGAACACCGCGGCGCTGCGCACCGCGGGCATCGACCGCAGCACCCCCGACCCGCCGGGGTCCTGGTACGTGCGCGACGCGGCGGGCGACCCGACCGGCGAGGCCCACGAATCGCTGGCGGTCGAACGCCTCATGCGGGCCGTGATGTCCGACCGGCTGGAGCCCGGACCGCTCGCCGAGGCCGTGCGCTGGGCCTTCGACCAGCACGCACGGGCCGGCATCACGACCGCGTCCGACATGTCCTGTGCCCCGGACCTCGTGCCCGTGCTGCGGGACGCCACCGGTTCCGCGGACGCCGCGCTGCGCGTGCGCACCTGGCTGATCGGCACCCCCGAACTCGCCGCCACCGCCCACGAGTCGCCGTTCACCGACAAGCCCTCGGCCGCGCTGTACGCGACGGTCGGCGCCAAACTGTGGGCGGACGGCACCCCGTGGCAGGCCAGCATCGCCACGAGCTTCCCCTACCTCGACACCGAGGCGGCGCGCCGCACCGGCGCCGACCCCTGCGGCGGGCACGGCGCCATGAACTACACGCCGGACCAACTCGCCGAGCTGGTGGGCCGGTTCACGGCGGCGGGCGTCCCCGTGGCCACGCACGTGCACGGCGACGTGACGTTCGAGGCGGTCCTGGACGCGTACGCACGGGCCGCCCGCCCGCACCCCGACCGGCTGCGGGCGCTGCGGCCGCGGATGGAGCACTGCGGGGCGGTCACCGGCGACCAGTACGCGCGGGCCGCCGAACTCGGGGCCACGGTCAGCCTGTTCATGGACCACGTCCGCTGGTGGGGCGACGTCCTCGCCGACGACCTGTACGGCCCGGAGGTGGCCGGGCGCTGGATGTCCGCCCGCACCGCGTGGGACCACGGGCACCGCGTCTCCCTCCACAACGACGGGGTGTGCACCCCGACGCAGCCGCTCTCCAGCGTGGCGACCGCCGTGACGCGGCGCAGCACGTCCGGCCGCGTGCACGGCGCCGACCAGGCGCTCACGGTCGAGGAGGCGCTGCGGGCGGTGACGGTGAACGCCGCCTGGCAACTGCACATGGAGGATCACATCGGCATGCTGCGGCCCGGCCTGCGCGCGGACCTCGCCGTCCTGAACCAGGACCCGCGCAACGTCCCGGCGGCCCGGCTCCGCGAGGACGTGCACGTCACCGCCACGTACCTGTCCGGCCGCCGCACCTGGTCCCAGGACTGAACCGGCCCGTCACCTCACGACCCCGCGGCCAGGCGCCATCCTCGCCGCATTTGGGCCCATATGCCGCCCCGAACCACGGTGTTGGTCGCCCTGCGGACGCGTGCCCGAAGCCAGTCAGACCTGTTCGAAGTGGAACGCCTTGATGAAGCAGTCGCGGGGCTGGGCGACGGCGAAGAGGATGCACTCCACCAGTGACTGCGCGGTGAGGGCGTCCTTGGCCTCGCGCGGTGTGTTCTCCCAATCCTCGGAGAGCGGGTCGGGGTTGTCGAAGTCGGGCGGGTAGAGGGAGATCACCCGGACCCCCTGGGGCCGCAGGCGCTTGGAGAGGATCTCGGCGAACCCGGCCTGGGCGCTCTTGGCGGCGTAGAAGGCGTCGTGCGCTTCCGAGCGGTGATGACCGGCCGTTCCGCAGGCGGAGATCATGTTCACCACGTCCGGCTTGTCCGAGTTGAGGAGGAGAGGAAGGAAGTTCTTCACGGTCAGGACAGTGCCGGTGGCGCCGGAGGCGATGGTGTCGACGACGTCGACGTCGGAGGCGGATCGGAGGTCTGGCCCTTGGAGATAGCGGGAGCCGTTGTTGATCAGAACGTCGATGCGGTCGGTGTGCCGGCCGACGTCGGCAGCGAAGTCGCGGATCGAAGCCGGGTCCGTCAGATCGCAGGTGAAGGCGTGGACCCGCTGGTGCCCTCGGCCGCGAATCTCGTCGCGGACACGCTCAGCGGCGGCGCGCGTGCGCGCGGAGAGGAAGACCTGGGCGCCGAGGTCCGCGAGCCGGATGGCCAAAGTGCGTCCGAAATCGCGGCCGGCGGCGGTGATGACCACACGGTGATCGTCGAGTCTCACGTCGGTACTCCTGGTTCCTGGATCGGAGGTTGCGCTGAAGTGCGGCGACTGACTTCGGCTGCGTAGGCAGCCCAGTCTCCAGCGGCAGCCCGTTGCCATGTGACGGCGACGGTGCCATAAGGGAGTGCACGAGGTTGCACGAGCGGCGGATCGCCGAGGCATCTTCTTTCTCGAGTATCAGCTTACGAATCCACACTTGAACACCAATGCGACCTATCGCCCACATTTCCCAGTCCGCCCCATACGGCATGACATGGTTGCGTATAGAGGAAGCGTCCCCGCGTAGCGTATGCGGCTCGACAACACGCGCATCCCACCAGCGATCATGCCACTCGCGGAATGCAATCTCCCCACCACGCGGATCCCGGTGCACACGCCGCCGATACCGAGATTCGCGCTCACTACCCCAGTCCCGCGCCTGACCCTTAAGCGGCTTCCGGGAACTCGCACGCGAGAGCGCTCAGCACCCGCACGAAGATCGATCATCGAAAGCTCCCCTGAGGCTATGCCACGGGGGCCGGTCGGTCCCAGGCGAACTGCCCAGGTCTTCAGGCCCTGATGCCGCTCGGGGGAGCGGTCGAGGAGCGGATGATCAGTTCGGTGTCGAGGGTCCGCCGGCTGTGTCGGCGCACAGCCGGAGCGCGTCGGTGCGCAACCGGTGCAGTGGTCGACGTTCCAGGAGTCGGGAACAGCCCATGCCCGTGCAGCAGTGGCCGTCGCCGCCTTGGCCTCGCGGACCCCACGCAGGGCGCCGGTATGGAACGAGGGGTGCGTCCACTCGGAACGGGAAGGGAATCAACGAGCTTGAATGACGTAAAGCGCGCATGCCACCTCCCATGAATTGCACACCCATTCCGGGGTGCGCGACGACAGATGAGTTCGACAGGACCCGCGTTCACCGAATCGACACGAAGGTACTAACGGCCCCGGAGATTCGACGTCGGCATTCAGCCACAGATACGCACGGAGGTAAAAAAACCGTCACATCTTCGTGAACCAGGCACGCAACCACGGCACTATGCTCGCCATGGTTCAAACCACATCGGAGAGTTGATGACGAACGGCATCGCCTGGATAGGCGCGCACCACTACTCCCCCAAGTCCGCCGAGCTCCCGGGGATGCTCGGCGGGATCTCGCTCACCGCGGCGCGGGGCCTTGAGCCGGATGAATTCCTCATGGCGCTGGGCGCGGATCCTGACGAGTTGGAGGCGCGGATCCGGTTCAGGGACTTGACCGTGCCGGTGGGGCGGCCGGGCGAGTCGTCGCCTCGCGTCAATCCGGTCATGTACGGGGCCTGCGGCGAGTGGGTGTACGTACTTGAGGACTGGGGCATGGCGTCCTGGTCCACCGGGTTCCGCAAGGTCGAGGCGATGTGGCCGCGGCCGGGCGAGGAGGTCGTCTGTCTCTCCGAGAACCGTTTCAGCCTGCCTGCCCGGATTCTGCACGTGCCGGGCGATGAGAAGGTGCGGCAGGCAGAGTTCGGAGCGGACACCGGCGAGGGTTCGGCTCTCGATGATGCACTGTCCGCTTCAGGGGCCGTCTTCCCTGCGATCGCGGATGCCGGTGAGGCCGCGGTGGTCGCGTACTACGAGGAGCATGGGCCACGGCTGCCTGAGGCGGTGTTCACCGCCGTCGGTGACTACTGCGGCTTGTCCGTGGACGAGTGGGCCGTCCAGTCCGGCGAGCTTCCCGGCGTCGTCATCCCCATGCCCTGACCTCAGCGGCAGGCAGAACCGGCCCCCACCCGTGATGTGCGGTCAGCTTGCAGATGACAGGCCGGCCTCCGCCGACCGCATACGCGCAGGTTCCGCCGTCATTCATGCGGGTGTCCAGCCAGTACGGGTCCTTGTCCATGATTCGGTTGTCTCGCATGAAGTTCGCGAAGTGCCAGCCCATGGATTCCTGGTTGTGCATGCCGGAGATCGAAGAACGGCCGCAGACCTCGCCGAACGTCGGGTCGGTTCCGTTGAGGCTGAACAGGTGCACCGCACTGCCGTGCTTCTTGGCATAGGTGCCGATGCAGGCCGCGCCGGTCGGCGTGGCCCCTCAGCAGTGCCGGGTTCAGCCCGAGCTCGGAGCTCGCCATGCCGCCGCTGTTGTACGAGGAGGCGAAGGCGAACTCGTCGCAGTTCAGTTCGCCGGTCGCGTCGACCAGGGCGGAGGCGTCACCGTGGTTGACGAACACGCAGCCTGCCGTGGTGCTGCCGGCGCCGGTGGTGTCGCAGCGGATCTTGTCCATGTCCTCGACGCCGCCGCTGTAGTCCAGGGACCACTGATAGCCGGTCATGAACGGGCGGATCTTCCCGTCGGAGGGGAGGATGCTCGCGTCGATCTTGGTGCATGTCGCCTGGAGGCCACCAGGTCTTGGCTGTCCAGGCCGCGTCGTCCGGCTCGATCGGCTTGCACGAGCCCTGGCACAGGTGCTCGTCGATGGCCAGGTCGATCTCGGCGAAGTCCAGCGGGATCTGATGGGCCGGTTCGATCGTCAGGTGCCTCCAACGGTCGGATCGGATGTCACCGCGCATCCAACCGCCACGACCGCCAACCCGGCGAACCTATGCGGCCCGAGCACTGGCGAAGCCCCCAGCGGCGGGACCTCACCCAACGTGGACGAGTTGATCGCCGCGCTCGAACAGGCGAACAGGCGAACAGGCCAGCCGATCCGGAGGGTGTGGCCACCAAGCCGGCCAAGCTCACCCGGCAGTCCAGTCCGCCAGCGCGGGTACACAATGGCTAAAACAGCAGGTCAGCGACCCTTTTCGGCGGGCTCGAGCACCGCCACGCACTCCACGTGATGCGTCATCGGAAAGATGTCGGCTTGAGTGGGTCTCGGAAAAGACCAGGTCAGAGGCCATTCCCCGGCTCGCTGTGCTGCCTGCCGGAGACCAGAGCGTCAAACGAGCGTCATGACGCACCGCACATCCCTCCTCTCCGGGACGGAACAGGCTGCCACGACCAACTGCCCCAGGATGGCACGTTGGCTCGGCAGGCACGCCCGTGGGCTTTCGGGCTGCCCTGCCGGCGCACCCGCCGCCGAACGCCTCGTCCAGACCATCCACGATGCCTCCCTCTCCCACCCCGTCCAGACAGTGCTCGCCGAGGCCGACGCGCTCACCTCGGTCGTGGACGACATCGCAGCCCGCTTCCCGCCACGCGCCGGCGTGCTGCCCCGCACCGGGCACCATCGCAGCCCGTCCCACCCGACTACACGGAGGCAGTCGAGGAGGAACGCTTGCTGCTCGCGACCGCCACCCCCTGCCCCGCCGACATCGAGTCCGTCCGGTGGCTGCTCCGGGAAGAGCTCACCCGGCCCTTGCACGCCGGTCTCTGGCGGTGCCTGACCGCCCTGGCTCGCCGCCGTGAGCCCGTCGACCCCGTCACGGTCCTGTGGGAGGCCCAACAGCGCGGCCTGCTAGGCGACGGAAGTGACCCGGGCGAGGAGTTCCGCATGCTGGCTGAACCGGCTGGAAGCGTGGAGCACTGGGGCGAGCGCGCCCTGCAGCGTTCCCTCCTGGCCACTGTCGATCTCACCGGCCGGCGCATCCAGGCGTGCGCCGCAGACCCGGCGAGCACCCCGTTCCAGCTCGTCGTCGGCGCGCGCCGCTCCCTCGCCGACATCGGCGCGGTCCGCACCCGTTGGTAGCACGCCGCCGGAACAGCCCCGACACCACGACCGCGTCTCGCGCCCACCACCCGTGTCGGCCCGCCGACCACTACGGCCGCGCCCGCCTCCCGCTCCGCGCGAGAAACCCGATAGCACCCCGCACACGCCGGTTACCGGACCTGATGGCCCGGCCACCGCCAGAGACGACACCCACATGACTCCCACCATTGACGCCCACGTATGCCTCGACACCCACCCCACCCATCCCGGCGCCGTGACCGCCGTCCTGACCGGCACCCAAGCCCACATTGCCCACCTGGGTCTGGAGGCAGCCGACTGGACCGCCGTCGCCGACAACGTCCTGGTCCTGGTCCGCATCGACGGAGTTTCCAGCGCAGGATCCCCGTCACTCGGTGTGTCATCGGGGAGCCCGTGACAAGATCGGGATGGCTGTCTACCGACAGGACGCCTGGTGTTCGGTACCTTTGTCACCGCTAGGACACGAGTAAAGCGCTGGGCGGTCGAGCGAATGTGGAGGGCTTCGTGAGCCAGGGGCGAGGCCCGATCGACACCCGGGTCAGGGAGCTGGCCGCTCGATCGGCGAACTTCGGTTTCTTGCTGCCTCACGAGCCTCTCTTGGTCCTGTATGGAGCGAGCGCAGAGGTAAACCTCTTCACTGACCCAAGCATCACCCTGCTCAAGGGGCGTCAATTCGGGGAGACACTCGCAACTGCCCTGGCCCGGCGGTCCGGCATCACGGTCGGCAAGGACGATCAGGCCAACAGGGTGCATGGGCTGGCGCGGGCCGGCTTCCTCGACGAACCAGTACGGCTGATGTTCGATGCTCTTCGACGCCCAGTGTCTGAAGCCGTGGAAACAGACTTCACCCTGGAGCGAGAAGCTCTGCGCGCAGTCAGGAATTGCTTCCAGTTGGGGGTCTGGTTCCACCGCCTCCTTACCGGCGACCGGGAACAGATTCCTTTCATCCCGCCAGACGCTCCGGACTGGATCCAGACAGCAGAGCCAGAAGATACAGACGCCCGAGCTGAGCTGCACGCACTCCGGAGTGAACTGGAGGCTGCCCGCGCCAGCCTAGCGCTCTCTCGGGTCAGCTATTCAGAGCGGGAACGCAGCCGCGAGGAGGCTCTGGAGAAGGCTCGGCAGAGCGCCTCCGACGAGTTGGCACGTGCGAGAGCCGCCCTCCCCGAAGTATCGACCCTGGTTACTTCCCTGGCATCAGAAGCATCATGGCTCCAACGTGGATTCGACGAAGCTCCGCCGCCGCGTAAGCCAACGGCGAGCCAGAGAGAACTGCTCGTCTCCAATGCTCGTCGGGCCGCCCAGGAACCGCTGAGCGAAGCGCGGGTACGCGATCGAATCGACGAGATGCTGAACGATGCGGGCTGGTCAGTCCAGGACGGAAAGGGTAACCAGAACCTCTACGCAGCACGAGGCGTTGCCGTCCGCGAGGTGACCACTGCAGCAGGCCGAGCAGACTACTTGCTCTACGTCGATACGAAACTCATCGGCGTCATTGAAGCCAAGCACGAAGGCGCCGACCTTGCGACTGCCGAGCGGCAGGCTGATCGCTACGCGGAAGGACTGACCGCCCGACAAGACCTGCAGGCTTGGCGGACGCCCCTCCCGTATCGCTATGTAAGCGACGGGGGTCTGGTCAGGTTCCGCAATGACCTCGATCCGGATTCGCGTACCCGCGACGTGCACTCCTTCCACCAGCCTGAAACCATCGCCCGATGGATTCGAGAGGCCGAAGCCGATGCGGCAGCGCCCACTTATCGAGCTCGCATCAGGGAACGCCTACCGAAACTCGACCCCGCGGAAGTGGCTGCTGGGCGTCTCAGGCCAGCTCAATTCGAAGCGGTCCATGGATTGGAGGAGTCTCTACGTCGTGGCGACCAGCGGTCCCTCATCCAGATGGCAACGGGCGCTGGCAAGACGTATGCAGCGGTCACCGCCGCATACCGCCTGTTGAAGCATGCCAAGGCACAACGAATCCTCTTCCTCGTGGATCGCAACAACCTAGGTTCCCAGGCCCTCACAGAGTTCACTAATTACACGACTCCAGACGATGGCCGGAAGTTCACCGAGCTCTACAACGTCGACCAGCTCACCGGCTCGACGGTATTGGACTCATCCAAGGTCGTCATATCCACCATCCAGCGACTCTCCAGGCTCGTTTCCGGTCAGGAGCCGGGCGATCCCGACGATTACAGCGACTCATCTGCATTTGAAGAAGAGGAACGCGGCACCGCAACAGCAGCAGCTGAGGTTACCTACAGTCGCAGGCTTCCGCCGGAATCGTTTGACCTAATCATCATTGACGAATGCCACAGGTCCATTTATGGCCGGTGGCGTTCAGTCCTTGAATATTTCGATGCCCACCTCGTCGGGCTTACCGCAACACCGGTTGCTCAGACCTTCGGATTCTTCCACCAGAATCTGATCAGCGAGTACACCTATGAACAGGCCGTGGCGGACGGGGTAGCGGTCGACTACACGACGTATCGCATCAGAACATCCATTACCGAGCAAGGCTCAGTAATCCCGGTCGAGACTCACGTTCCGATCAGAAATCGCCGGACTCGACGCCGTCGGTACGAAGAGCTGGACGACGACTTCTCCTACAGCGCGAACCAAGTTGGCAGCAAGGTTATCAGCACAGGGCAGTTGCGTACAGTTCTCACCGCCTTTCGGGACAGCCTAACCGTTTTCTTCCCCGAGCGTGACAACGTTCCCGCAGATATGCGCATGGTGCCGAAGACGCTTGTATTTGCACGCGACGACAACCATGCTGACGAAATCGTCGAAATGGTGCGTGATGTTTTCGGGCGAGGCAACAGCTTCTGCAAGAAGATCACAGGAAAAGCATCCCAGCCAGATCAGCTACTGTCCGAGTTCCGTAACGCTCCCGAGCTGCGTGTCGCAGTAACAGTGGACATGATCGCCACGGGCACCGACGTTCGGGCTATCGAGTGTGTATTCTTCCTGCGAGATGTCAAGAGCTGGGCCTACTTCGAGCAGATGCGCGGCCGTGGTGCACGAGTGATCGATTCAACGGAACTACGTGCAGTGACGCCGGACGTCCGAGAGAAGACCCGGTTCGTCGTCGTGGACGCCATCGGTGTCACCGAAAGCCACAAGCGGGAAACTCCGGTAGTGGAGCAAGATGACGCGAAGCGCACATCGCTCCGCAAACTGCTGGGCAAGACCGCTGGCGGCACCATCGACGAGGACGAGGCCGAAGAGTTGGGACTCAGACTCTCACGGTTGTCACGCACGCTCACTGCTGAAGACCAGGCCGAGATCACTCGCTTGGCCGGGGAACCGCTGGACGCAATCACCGGCAGAATCGCCACGGCCGTCGACGTAGATCACGTAGACAGAGTCCGGCAGGCAGACGGTGCCAAAGGTGTGCACTGGATGGTCCAACAAGCTGTGCAGCCTTTGGCAGCCAACAAGAGTCTGCGCGACCTGCTGACCTACATCAACACCGACCAGCGCATCGTCTACGACGAGGTGAACCCAGACTCCCTTCTGTCCGTCGGACCAGTGGAGATGGCTCAACAGACCGTGACCAGTTGGCGCGAGTACCTCGCCGAGCATCACGACGAGATCACTTCCATCCAAGTCGCTCTGACGGGCTACGGAGGACGTGACGTTCGCCCACGCGCGGCTTATCAACAGCTCAAGGACTTGGCCTCACGCATTGCCCGGCCGCCCCACCAGTGGACCGTCGAACGACTGTGGCAGGCATACGAACAGCTCGGGGCGGCCTCAAGCGAACCAGGCATCAAGCATGGGCCGCCAGACCTGGTGTCCCTGATCCGCTTCGAGCTAGGGCTGGACACCGAGGTACGCCCCTACCGATCAACAGTGGAAAGCCGGTTCGCCAACTGGGTCGAGCGCCAGAGGCAGGCTGGCGTCTCCTTCAGCGAGGACGAGCTGTGGTGGCTGGAGCGGATCGTCGACACGATGGCCACCAGTGTCAGGTTCGATGTCGCAGACCTGGACCGCGTACCCTTCACCGAGCGTGGAGGAACCGACGGGTTCCTTCGCGTCTTCGGTGACGACCGTGCCGAGGCTGTCCTCAACGAACTAGATCAGGAACTGACCGCATGACCGAACTGCCGCCCGGGTGGGCGCGGTGCGCGCTGCAGGACTTCTCAGAAGTACGGCTCGGCCGGCAGCGTTCGCCCAAGAACCACAACGGCAGCAACATGCGGCCATACCTGCGTGCAGCCAACGTGGGGTGGCAGGGACTACTCCTCGACGACGTGAAGTTCATGAACTTCACCGAGGCCGAAGCAGAGATCTACAGACTCCAGCGTGGCGACATTGTTCTGAGCGAGGCATCCGGCAGTGCTGGCGAGGTCGGCAAGCCAGCACTATGGAACGACGAGATTGATGACTGCTGTTTCCAGAACACGCTGATTCGAGTCCGAACCCACGAGGCCAATGCCCGTTTCTTGGCTCACTTCTTGCGATACGAGGCGCTCAGAGGAGCCTTCGCACAGGATTCACGCGGTGTCGGAATCCATCATCTTGGAGCGGCACGCCTTGCAAGGTGGCAGATCGACCTTCCTCCGCTGGCAGAGCAACAACGGATCGTCGACGCGCTCGAAGATCACCTCTCTCGTCTGGACTTCGTCGAGTCGTCTCTACGCAACGTCATCGCCCATTTGTCGGTCCTTCGCGACAAGATCACCAACATGGCAACGACTGGTGGTGTGAGCGCCGCGAACAGGGTGGCAGCCAAGATCCACGAGGTAGGGATAGATGACGGTCCGCTGCCGCTGCTCCCGGGCGGCTGGCGCTGGTCCAGGTTGGGCGACATCGCACATGTCGTCGGCGGTGTCACCAAGGACAGCAAGAAGCAAAACGACCCCGAGTACATCAGCGTCCCCTACCTGCGCGTCGCGAACGTGCAGCGCGGGCGCCTCAACTTGACTGACGTCTCGACGATTCGGGTTGCGCCGAAGAAGGCCGAGCAACTACGCCTCAACCATGGCGACGTCCTGCTCAATGAGGGTGGAGACCGCGACAAACTCGGCAGGGGCTGGATCTGGGAAGACCAGATCCCCGGGTGCATTCACCAGAACCATGTCTTCCGCGCACGAGTTGACCAAAGCATTCTCCACCCGAAGCTCCTGGCATGGCACGCAAACGGCTTCGGACAACGGTGGTGCGAGCTCAACGGAAAACAGAGCGTCAACCTCGCATCGATCAGCCTCAGCAAAATCAAGCTACTGCCAGTAGCGGTCCCCCCGCCGGAAGTACAGCTGGATCTCGTCAGCCACGTTGAGGAACGGCTGAGCATGGCCGACGCCGCGCTTGAAACAGCGGAAGCTGGGCTACTCCGCGTTAAAGCCCTGCGCAGGGCTGTCTTGCGAAGGGCCTTCTCCGGAAAGCTTGTTGAGCAAGACCCCTCCGACGAGCCCACGTCAGTG
>NZ_WWIA01000026.1 GCF_009870065.1 Streptomyces sp. SID5785
GTCGATGCCCAGCGGCTCCAGCGAGGTCAGCGCGGCGCCGATCTCCGAGCCGAGCAGCATCACGCCGGTCGTCTCGAAGGCCAGCGAACAGATCAGCGGGACCGAGACGCCCAGGGCGTCCATGGCGCGGCGGGCGCCGATCAGGCTGGACTTCGTCTGGAGCAGGTCCTGCGTGGTCTCCACGATCAGGGCGTCGGCGCCGCCGGCGAGCAGGCCCTCGGCGTTCTGCTGGTAGCCGTC
>NZ_WWIA01000240.1 GCF_009870065.1 Streptomyces sp. SID5785
GACGCCCGCGTCCTGATCATGGACGAGCCGACCGCCGCGCTGACCGGCAGCGAGGTCGCCCGGCTGTTCGGCGTCGTCGAGACGCTGCGCGAGCAGGGCGCGGCCGTCCTGTTCATCTCGCACCGCCTCGAGGAGATCTTCGAACTCTGCCAGCGCGTCACGACCCTGCGCGACGGCGCCTGGGTCGCGAGCGAACCGCTCGACGGGCTCACCGAGGACGACCTCGTCCGCCGCATGGTCGGCCGCGACCTCGACGAGCTGTACCCGAAGCAGGACGCCGAGATCGGCGAGGTCGCGCTCAGCGTGCGCCGGCTGACCCGCGAGGGCGTCTTCACCGACGTCACCTTCGACGTGCGCCGCGGCGAGATCGTCGGCCTCGCCGGGCTCGTCGGCGCCGGCCGCAGCGAGGTGGCCCGCGCCGTCTTCGGCGTCGACCGCTTCGACGGGGGAGAGGTCGAGGTGCTCGGCAAGCGCCTGAAGCCCGGTGCCCCGAGCCTCGCGATGCACGCCGGACTCGCCCTGGTCCCCGAGGACCGGCGCGCCCAGGGCCTCGTGATGGACCTGTCCATCGAGCGGAACATCGGCCTGACCGGCTTCTCCGACACCAGTCGGGCCGGGCTGATGAACCGCGGCGCCGAGCGCAGCCGCTCCCTCGACTGGTCCGTGAAGCTCCAGGTCAAGTACGCGCGCCTGGCCGACGTCGTCGGCACGCTGTCCGGCGGCAACCAGCAGAAGGTCGTCCTCGCCAAGTGGCTCGCCACCCGGCCGCAGGTCCTCATCGTCGACGAACCCACCCGCGGCATCGACGTCGGCACCAAGGCCGAGGTGCACCGGCTGCTGTCCACGCTCGCCGCCGACGGCGTCGCGGTCCTGATGATCTCCTCGGACCTGCCGGAGATCCTCGGCATGGCCGACCGCGTGCTCGTCATGCACGAGGGCCGGCTCACCGCCGAACTGTCCCGGGCCGAGGCCTCCGAGGAGACCGTGATGGCCGCCGCCACCGGCCGCGACCAGAGGAGGGCGGCATGACCGTCACCGACCGGCCCGTGCGCGAGGCCACCGCCCCCGGCCCCGCCGCCGGGCGGCGCCTGCTCGACAAGGTGTTCAAGGTCCGCGAGCTCGCCGTCGCCGGCGTCCTCGTGGTCATGCTGCTCGCCACCGAGCTGTCCAACACCGAGTTCCTGTCCGAGCAGGGCGTCAAGGACCTCCTGCTCAACGCGACCATCCTCGCCCTCGTCGCCACCGGCCAGGCCGTCGTCGTCATCACCCGCAACGTCGACCTGTCCGTCGGCTCCGTCCTCGGCATCTCCGCGTTCGCCGCGGGCGACTACCTCCAGGGCGGCGGAAACTCCGTCCTCGCCGTGCTCTACGCGGTCGCCGTCGGCGCCGTCTTCGGCGTCCTCAACGGTGCCCTGGTCAGCCTCGGCAAGGTACCCGCCCTCGTCGTCACCCTCGGCACCCTCTACGTCGTGCGCGGCCTCGACTCCCTGTGGGTCGGCTCCGACCAGATCGTCGCCGCCGACCTGCCCGGCGGATTTGTCGACTTCGGCCACGACGGGGTGTGGATCGTCCCGTACCTGGCCCTGCTCGCCCTCGCCGTGCTGCTCGCCGTCGGCTACTACCTGCGCAGCTACGGCAGCGGCCGCGACCTGTACGCGCTCGGCTCCAGCCCCGAGGCGGCCACCCTCGCGGGCATCCCGGTCCGCAAGCGGATCATGACCGCCTACGTGCTGTGCGGCGCCCTCGCCGGCCTCGCCGGTGCGCTCTACCTGGCCCGCTTCGGCAATGTCGACTCCGCCACCGGCAACGGCTACGAACTCACCGTCGTCAGCGCCGTCGTGGTCGGCGGCGTCGCCTTCACCGGCGGTTCCGGCACCGTCTACGGCGCCGCGCTCGGCGCCCTGCTGCTGACCTCCATCAACAGCGTCCTGCCGGCCATCGGCGTCAGCTCCGTCTGGGTCACCGCCATCAACGGCGTCCTGCTGCTGCTCGCCATCGCCGTCGACCGGATCCTGGCCCTGCGGGTCGCCGCAGTGCTGCGCAAGCAGGCCGCACAGATGAGGAGCGCCCGCCATGCCTGACACCCTGAAGAACGCGCTCCGCTGGGACACCGCGGTCGGCGCCCTGCTGATCGTGCTGCTGCTCTGCTCCTTCTCGTTCGTCGACAACTTCGGCAACGCGCTCAACATCTCGTTCCTCATCGGCAACACCCTGCCGATCGCGCTCATCGCCCTCCCGATGACCCTGCTCGTCGTCTCCGGCGAGGTGGACCTGTCCGTGGGCTCCACGGCCGGACTGTCCGGCGCCGTCATGGGCGCACTGTGGAACGCGGGCATGGCCATCGAGACCATCGTCCCGCTGTGCCTCCTGCTCGGCCTGGTCTGCGGGCTCGTCAACGGGCTGCTCGTCACCCGGCTCGGGCTGCCCTCGCTCGCGGTGACCATCGGCACCATGGCCGCCTACCGCGGCATCGCCCAGATCGTCCTCGGCTCCGACTCGGTGACCGACTTCCCTTCCCAGTACCTCGACTTCGGGGCCGGCCGGTTCGGCGACACCTTCGTCCCGTACGCCGCGCTGCCCTTCGTGATCCTGCTCGCCGTCGCCGTGGTCGTGCTGCACGCCACCCGGGTCGGCCGCTCCCTGTTCGCGATCGGCGCCAGCGAGGAGGCCGCCCGCTTCTCCGGCGTCCGCGTCAAGCGGCTCAAGCTGTCGATGTTCGTGACGACCGGTCTGCTCTCCGCGCTCACCGGCGTCTTCTGGGCCCTGCACTACGCCAGCGCCCGCTACGACAACGCCACCGGCCTCGAGCTCTCCGTCATCGCCGCCGTCCTGCTCGGCGGCATCGACTTCGACGGCGGCAAGGGCACCCTCGGCGGGGCGATCGCCGGCGTCTTCCTGCTCGGCACGCTGCAGAACGTGATGAGCCTCGTCAACGTCTCCGCCCAGTCCCAGATCCTCGTCACCGGCGTCCTGCTCGTCATCTCCGTCCTCGCACCCCGCGTCGGCCGGCAGATCGGCCAGGCCCGCGCCCGTCGCAGGACCGTCGCCGCACCTGCGCCACCGGAACCCGTCACGACGCCCTGAGCACCGCCGGCACCGCCCGCCCCTGATTCCGCACGGCCCGACACCCGCTCCTTCCTCACCTCTCACCTCACCTCTAAGGACCCGCCATGCCCGTCACCGCCAGAACCCGCCGGACCGGTGCGGCCCTCGCCGTCGCCACCGCCCTCGTCCTCGCCGCGACCGCCTGCGGCGGCACCACCAAGGACGACGCGAACAAGGACGCGGGCAAGTCCGCCGCGGCCGGCAAGGCCGACCCGAACGCGGCCACGAAGAAGGGCCTCACGGTCGCCTTCCTGCCCAAGCAGGTCAACAACCCGTACTTCACGACCTCCGACAACGGCGGCAAGAAGGCGCTCCAGGAGCTCGGCTCGACCTACAAGGAGGTCGGCACCAGCAGCGGCACCGACACCTCCGGCCAGGTCAGCTACGTCAACACGCTCACCCAGCAGCAGGTCGACGGCATCGCCGTGTCCGCGCAGGACCCCGGCGCCCTGTGCACGGCGCTCAAGCAGGCCATGAAGAACGGCGTCAGCGTCGTCACGTACGACTCCGACACCAAGCCCGACTGCCGCAACGTCTTCGTCTCGCAGGCCAGCGCCGAGGACCTCGGCCGCACCCAGGTGCAGCAGATGGCGCAGCAGATCGGCAACAAGGGCGAGATCGCGATCCTCTCGGCGGCCCAGACGGCCACCAACCAGAACACGTGGATCGACTACATGAAGGACGAGCTCAAGAAGCCCGAGTACAAGGACATCAAGCTCGTCAAGACGGCCTACGGGGACGACGACGCGCAGAAGTCGTTCCAGCAGACCCAGGGCCTCCTCCAGGAGCACCCGAAGCTGAAGGGGATCATCTCCCCGACCACCGTCGGCATCAAGGCCGCCGCCCAGTACCTGTCCGGCTCGAAGTACAAGGGCAAGGTCAAGCTCACCGGCCTCGGCACGCCCAACGACATGCGCGCCTACGTGAAGAACGGCACCGTCGACGCCTTCGAGCTGTGGGACCCGGCCAAGCTCGGCGCGCTCGCCGCGCACACCGCCGTCGCCCTGGAGTCCGGCCAGATCTCCGGCAAGGAGGGCGAGACCTACAAGGCGGGCGACCTCGGCCAGTTCACCATCGAGAAGGACGGGGTCGTCTCCCTCGGCAAGCCGACCGTCTTCGACAAGAAGAACATCGACGACTACAAGTTCTGACCCGGAAGGGACGAGCACCATGCAGCGCGTCTGCTTCCTGCTCAAGGCGAGAGCCGAGGACCGGACCGACGGGTGCTCCGCGGACCCGGACGGCCGGCGCCCGGACGCCGCGATGCGGCCGCTCGGTGAGGTCCGCCACCGTGCCTGAGCGCACGACGGTCGGGATCAAGGACGTGGCCCACGCGGCGGGAGTGTCCGTGGGCACCGTCTCCAACGTCCTCAACCAGCCGCACCGCGTCGCCGAGCCGACCCGCCGCCACGTCCAGCAGGTCATCGCCCGGCTCGGCTACGTCCGCAGCGAGTACGCCCGCCAGCTGCGGGCCGGCCGCAGCCGCATCATGGCCCTGCTCGTCCTGGACATGGGCAACCCGTTCTTCGTCGACGTCGCGCGCGGTGCCGAGCGCGCCGCGCGCGACGCGGGGCTCGGCGTCATGCTGTGCAACAGCGCCCAGAACCCCGCGGAGGAGGCCGAGTACCTCTCCCTGTTCGCCGAACAGCGGGTGCGCGGCGCCCTCATCACCCCCGCCGACCCGAGCGGCGCCACGCTGCGCGACTTCCGCCGGCACGGCATCCCGTACGTGGTCGTGGACCGGGTCGCCGGGGACGAGGAGGGCTGCTCGGTGGCGGTCGACGACGTGGCGGGCGGCGCCCTGGCCCTGCACCACCTCGTCGATGCCGGACACCGGCGGATCGCGTACGTGAGCGGCCCGCCGCACCTCAGACAGGTCCAGGACCGCCGCGAGGGCGCCCTGCGCGCGCTCGCGGAGGCCGGACTGCCCGCCTCGGCCCTGCGCGAACTGCCCACCGAACGGCTCGACGTGACGGCGGGCCGGGACGCGGGGGCGCGGCTGCTGGGGCTCGCCGAGCGGCCCACGGCCGTGTTCTGCGCCAACGACCTGCTCGCCCTGGGCGTGCTCCAGGCCCTGTACGCGGCGGGGGTGCGGGTCCCCGAGGACCTCGCGATCGTGGGCTACGACGACATCGAGTTCGCGGCGGCCGCCACGGTCCCGCTGACCTCCGTGCGCCAGCCCGCGCTCACCCTCGGCACGATCGCCGCCGACCTCCTGCTCCAGGAGACCGGTGAGCGGGCCGCCGACCACCGCCACCAGCACGTCGTGCTCCGGCCCGAACTCGTGGTGCGGGGGTCGAGCCGCTCCCGCCCCTGAACCGCGGCGGTACACCACGCGGGGCGGGCCCGGCACGGGCCCGCCCCGCACCCCTGCGTCAGCGCACCGCCGACGTCAGCCGGTACCGGCCCGAGGGCAGCCGGAACGTCGCCGCCCCGTCCTCGAAGCCGTCGAACCGCACGCCCTCCACCGACCGCAGCGGGGTCCGGCCCTCGCGCACGGCGGACGCCGACACCGCCGGCAGCGTCAGCGCCGCCTCCGTGCCCGGCGGCACGTCCGCCTCGTAGGTCAGCGTCCCGTCCCCGGCCAGCGACCACGAGCTCGTGATCTCGCCGTACGGCGACAGATGGCGGGCCGCGACCCGGGTGATGCCCCCGGTCGGGTCGAGATGCGGCCGCAGCCGGAACCGGCGGAACCCCGGATGCTCCGGGTCGCGTGCGATGCCCGCCATGGACGCGTACATCCACTCCACGATCGCGCCGTACGAGTAGTGGTTGAAGGAGTTCATCTCGACGGGCCCGAAACCGTCCTCCTTCGAGTACGAGTTCCAGCGCTCCCAGACCGTCGTCGCGCCGTTGTCCACCGAGTACAGCCACGACGGCATCGCGTTCTGGTGCAGCAGGCGGTACGCGAGATCGGCGCGCCCCTCGTCGGTGAGGACCGGCGCCAGCACGTTCACGCCGAGGAATCCCACCGAGAGCGTGTTCTCCGCGTACGCGACCCGCGCGCTGTCGGGGTGGGCGGCCTTGTACGCGGCGTCGTTGCCGATGTTGTCGGCCAGCAGACCGACCAGCGCCCGGCGCTGGGCCTGCGTGTCGTAGAAGCCCAGCTTCAGCACCCACAGCAGGGCGGACTGGCTGTCGTCCTCGGGATCGCCGCCCATCGAGGGCTTCCCGCCGAGGCTCGACCTGACCGTGATGCGGTCGCCGTCGGTCTGGACGTACTTCGCCATGAACGCCCGGCGGATGTCGGTGAACAGGGCCTCGTACGTCTTCGCCTCGTCCGCGCGCCCGGTCGCCGCCGCCATCTGCGCCATCAGCCGGACGCTGTAGGCGTAGTAGACGTCGCTCATCAGCTGCGTGCCGGTGTTCTGGAACGCCAGCCAGTCGGCGAAGATCGCGCCCTGGCCCGCGAACGTGTCACCGCCCTTGTCGCGGATCCACGCCAGGTAGCGCACCATCGCGTCCCAGGCGCGGTCCACGACGGTGCGGTCGCCGCTCATCTGCCACACGGTCCACGGCACGATCACGCCGCAGTCCGCCCAACCGCTGCACGGCGCGGCCGCGTTGTAGCGGTTGCCGGGTGCGACCGCCGTGAACTGGGCGCCGTCCACGCCGTACGTCTTCTGGGACTCGACGAGGATGTCCTCGAAGTGGCTGAGGAACGCCACCGCGTCGGTGTTGTAGAGGCCCGTGTTCGAGAAGACCTGTGTGTCGCCGGTCCAGCCGAGCCGCTCGTCGCGCTGCGGGCAGTCGGTCGGCACCCACAGGTAGTTGCCCCGCTGGCCCCACCGGACGTTGCTGATCAGCTGGTTGACCTTGTCGTCGTCCGTCGTCACCTCGCCGATGTCCCGGATCGCGGACGTGCCGACCCGGCCCGTCACGCCCGAGACGGTGACCTCGGCGCCGGGGGTGGTCACCTCCACCGAGACGTAGCGGAAGCCGTAGAAGGTCAGCGAGTCCTGGTGGGTCTCGCCGTCCTCGGCGCCCTTGAGCACGTACGTGCTCGTCGCCTTGGCACTGCGCAGGTTGGCCCGGTAGAGCGAGCCGACCGGGCCGTCCGCGCCCTTGCTGTCGTCGTTGAGCATCTCGCCGAAGCGCACGACGACCTCGGCGCCGGCCGGACCGCGCACCGTGTAGCGCGGGACGCCGACCATGTTCTGGCCGAGGTCGTACACGGCGGTGTCGCCGGGCTTCAGGGCGACCGGGCCCGGCTCGCCCGTCGTCGAGCGGGCGGGGTCGGGCACGACGCGGCCCTTCCCGTTGGCACTGCCGGCCTCGCCCGTGACCTCGCGGTAGACGGTCAGCGAACCGGGCCGCCGGTCCCACTTCGCCATGAGACGCGCCGACTCGCCCGGGTAGGCGGTGAGCTTGGCCTGCGGGAACTTCGCGGCGTAGCCGACCTCTTCGGCGTCCGCCCACCCGGCGGCGTCGAACCCGTTCGCGGCCCAGCCGGGCAGTTCCCTGCGCGCGTCGTAGGTCTGGCCGTCGTAGATGTCGTCCGCGCGGTACGGGCCGGTGTCGGTCGTGCGCCAGCCCGCGCCGGGCCGCGTCACGATGCTCTGGGCAGTGCCGTCGGCGTAGCGGACCAGGAGCCTGGCCTTGAGCGCGAGCGCGTTGCCGTCCTGCGCGTAGTACGTACTCCCTTCGGAGACACGGGAGTTGTACC
>NZ_WWIA01000241.1 GCF_009870065.1 Streptomyces sp. SID5785
TGAACTCGACCCGGACTCGGTGCCGGTGAACTTCCTGATCCCCTTCGAGGGCACGCCGCTGGCCAAGGAGTGGAACCTGACCCCGCAGCGCTGCCTGCGGATCCTCGCCATGGTCCGCTTCGTCTGCCCGGACGTCGAGGTACGGATCGCGGGCGGGCGCGAGGTGCACCTGCGCTCGATGCAGCCGCTGGCCCTGCACATCGCCAACTCGATCTTCCTGGGCGACTATCTGACCAGCGAGGGCCAGGCCGGCAAGGCCGACCTGGACATGATCGCGGACGCCGGTTTCGAGGTGGAGGGCACCGACGAGATCACGCTGCCCGAGCACCGCGCCGAGGGCGGCTGCGGCTCGGTGTGCGGCTCCGGGGAGGCGGAGTCGGGCGGCGGCTGCGGCGCGCACGCCGAGGCACCCGCGGCCCCTGCCGCCGCCACGGCTTCCACGGCTTCCGCCGTGCAGGAGGCGCCCGGGTCCGAGGCTCGTACGGATCTCGTGGCGGTGCGCCGCCGCGGCGCGGGCACGGACCTCGCCCCCAATGCCTGATCCGCACACCGATCCGCGCGTGTCCGAACTGCTCGCCCTGGACCGCGAGCACGTCTGGCACCCGTACGGGCCCATGCCGGGCCGGCAGGAGCCCCTGGTCGTCGAGTCGGCGGCCGGGGTGCGCCTGCGGGTGACCGGGCACGGCGAGCTGGTCGACGGCATGTCGTCCTGGTGGTCGGCGATCCACGGCTACCGGCATCCCGTCCTGGACGAGGCGGCCCGCGACCAGTTGGGACGCATGAGCCACGTGATGTTCGGCGGGCTCACGCACGAGCCCGCCGTACGGCTCGCACAGCGCCTTGTCGACATGTCGCCGCAAGGACTCGAGCATGTCTTCCTCGCCGACTCGGGCTCGGTCTCGGTCGAGGTGGCCCTCAAGATGTGCCTGCAGTACTGGCGTTCGCTCGGCCGGGGCGAGAAGCACCGGATGCTGACCTGGCGCGGCGGCTACCACGGCGACACCTGGCACCCGATGTCGGTGTGCGACCCCGAGGGCGGCATGCACGAACTGTGGGGCGGCGTGCTGCAGCCCCAGGTGTTCGCCGACGCACCGCCGGACACCTACGAGGAGTCGTACGCGGAGCATCTGCGCGCGGTGATCGAGCGGCACGCGCACGAGCTGGCCGCCGTGATCGTCGAGCCGGTGGTGCAGGGGGCCGGGGGCATGCGCTTCCACTCCCCCGCGTATCTGCAGGTCCTGCGGGACGCCTGTGACGCGCACGACGTGCTGCTCGTGTTCGACGAGATCGCCACCGGGTTCGGCCGCACGGGCACGCTGTTCGCGGCCGGGCAGGCCGGGGTGACGCCCGACGTGATGTGCCTCGGCAAGGCGCTGACCGGCGGCTACATGACGATGGCCGCGACCCTGTGCACGCGGCGGGTCGCCGAGGGGATCTCGCGCGGTGACGTGCCGGTGCTCGCGCACGGCCCCACGTTCATGGGCAACCCGCTGGCGGCGGCCGTCGCGTGCGCCTCCGTCGACCTGCTGCTCGGCCAGGACTGGCAGACCGAGGTCAAGCGGATCGAGACCGGTCTGCGGGAACACCTGGCGCCCGCGGCGGACCTGCCGGGCGTACAGGACGTCCGGGTGCTCGGCGCGATCGGCGTCGTGCAGCTCGACCACGAGATCGACATGGCGGCGGCGACCCGGGCGGCGGTCGCGGAGGGCGTGTGGCTGCGCCCGTTCCGGGACCTCGTCTACACGATGCCGCCGTACGTCACGGGCGACGAGGACCTCGCACGGATCGGCCGCGCGGTGTGCGCCGCCGCGCGGGAAGGGTGAACGGAGCGGACATGACGGTACTGGTGGTCACGGGGACCGGCACCGAGATCGGCAAGACGGTGACGACGGCGGCGGTGGCCGCGGTCGCCGTGCGGGCCGGCCGGTCGGTGGCGGTCCTCAAACCGGCCCAGACGGGGGTCGCGCCCGGCGATCCCGGCGACGTCGACGACGTCGTGCGGCTCGCCGGGGACCGGGTGACGCCGGTGGAGCTCGGCCGCTACCCCGAGCCGCTCGCGCCCGGCACGGCGGCGGCCCGGGCGGGGCTGCCCCCGGTGCGGCCGGCGCAGATCGCGGAGGCCGCGCAGAAGCTGGCCGCGTCCCACGACCTGGTCCTGGTCGAGGGCGCGGGCGGTCTCCTGGTGCACTTCGACGCCGAGGGCTCGACGCTGGCCGACGCGGCACGACTGCTGGACGCACCGGTCCTGGTCGTCGCGCGAGCGGGGCTCGGCACCCTCAACTCCGTGCAGCTGACCGCGGAGGCGCTGCGCAGTCGGGGCCTGCGCCACAGCGGCGTCGTCATCGGCAGCTGGCCACGGGAGCCGGATCTGGCGGAGCGGTGCAACGTGGCCGACCTGCCCCGGGTCGCCGGGGTGGGCCTGGCCGGGGCGATCCCGGCGGGGGCGGGCACACTGACGCCGCAGGAGTTCCGGGCGGGGGCCGCGCGGTGGCTCGGCCCGGCCCTGGGCGGGGTCTGGGACGCGGAGACCTTCACGGCCGCGGAGGGGCCACCGGCGTTCGGCTGACGGCGGCCGGCTGCGGCACCCCGGCGAGGCGCGACTCCCGCGCGCGGGGAGAGACACCTCGCGGGTCCGGGAGGACAATCCGGGAGACGGTCGGTGACATGACTCCCGGAGGTCGGCATGGCGGATCAGGCCCAGAAGGACGCGGTGCGGCACCCGTGGTTCGCGCGGTTCTACGCCCGCTGCAGTGTGCGCGCCGAGCCGGCCATGGGGCCGGTCCGCCGTGAGCTCCTGACCGGCCTGTCGGGCCGGGTGCTCGAGGTCGGTGCGGGGAACGGGCTGAACTTCGCGTACTACCCGCCCACCGTCTCCGAGGTCGTCGCGATCGAGCCGGAGCGCGAGCTGCGGGCGCTCGCGGTCGAGGCCGCGCGCCGGGCGGACGTGCCCGTGGACGTGGCTCCTGGGGCGGCCGAGGCGCTGCCCGTGAAGAGTGAGGCGTTCGACGCGGTCGTGCTCTGCATCGTGCTGTGCAGCGTGCGGGACGTGGACCGCTCCCTCGCCGAGGTGCGGCGGGTGCTGCGGCCCGGCGGGCAGGTGCGGTTCTTCGAGCACGGACTCGCGCCGGGGCGCGGGATGCGGCGGGTGCAGGGCGCGCTGGACCGGACGGTGTGGCCGCGGCTGTTCGGCGGCTGCCACGTGGGCCGGGACGCGGTGGCCGCGCTGCGCCGGGCCGGGTTCGAGACGGACGGCCACCGTGACCTGCTGCTGCCGGAGCGCGGGCCGCGGATGCCCACGTCGTACTGCGTGCTCGGCACCGCGCGCCGCCCCCGGGACGACGGCGCGGCCCCCCTGGCGCCGGAAGGCTAGTACCGGCAAGGGCGAGGCCGGCCCGTCCGGCATGTGAAATCGGCGGCGTGCGCCGGGCCGGCGGTGGTGGGATCGCGGCATGAGTGATCTTCGTATCCGGGCCGCGTGCCCCTCCGACGTGCCGACCGTGCTGGAGTTCTGGCGGACCGCCGCCGAGGGCACGAGCATCAGCGACGACCGCGCGGGCGTGGACCGGCTGGTCGCCCGGGACGCCGGCGCCCTGCTGCTCGCGGAGCGCGACGGAGCGCTGGTCGGGACGGTGATCGCGGGGTTCGACGGGTGGCGGTGCCATCTGTACCGGCTCGCGGTGCGGCCGGAGGCCCGGCGTCAGGGCATCGGATCGGCGCTGCTCGCGGCGGCCGAGGAGCGGTTCGTGGCACTCGGCGGGCGACGCGGCGACGCGATGGTCCTGGACCGGAACGAGCGGGCCCACCGTGCGTGGGAAGCCGCCGGGTACGCGCCCGAGCCGCAGTGGTCGCGCTGGGTGAAGCCCCTGACCGCTCCCTGATCTCCCGACCGACACGCACGCTTTGCCGATCCTTTACTATGGGCTGACTCATCGGAACTTCTGCGAAAGGTGTGAGCGTCCGCCCATGGGCGAGCCTCCCAGTACCCGGTCCTTCCTCCTGCACGGTCCCCGTGATCGCGCGCCCCTCCCGTCACTGGCCGAAGATGGGACGGAGGTGACCCGATGACCGAAGTACTCCTGCTCGCCGTGGCCGTGCTGCTCTCCCTGGCCTGCGGCGCGTTCGTCGCGGCGGAGTTCTCGCTCACGACCGTCGAGCGCAGCGACCTCGAGACGGCCGTGGAGCGCGGCGAGCGCGGCGCGGCCGGCGCCCTCAAGGCCGTACGGAATCTGACGTTCCAGCTCTCCGGTGCCCAGCTCGGCATCACCGTCACCAATCTGGTCGTCGGCATGCTCGCCGAGCCGTCCATCGCCAAGCTCATCGCGGGCCCGCTCGAGTCCCTGGGCGTCCCGGGCTCGGCGTCGACCTCGGTCGCGCTCGTCCTCGGCACCGCCCTGTCGACCGTGTTCCTGATGGTCGTCGGTGAACTGGTGCCGAAGAACTGGGCGATCTCCTCGCCGCTGGCCGTGGCCAAGCGGGTGGCGACGCCGCAGCGCTGGTTCAGCGCACTCTTCCGCCCGTTCATCACCCACCTCAACAACACGGCGAACCGGCTGGTGCGCCGCTTCGGCATCGAGCCCACCGAGGAGCTCGCCTCCGCGCGCGGCCCCCAGGAGCTGATGGCGCTGGCCCGGCACTCGGCCAAGGAGGGCGCCCTCGAGGCGGACACCGCCGAGCTGTTCGTGCGCACCCTGAACCTGGCCGACCTCACCGCGGAGAACGTGATGACGCCGCGCGTCCAGGTCATGGCCCTGGACCTCCAGGCCACCTGCGAGGACGTGGCCAACGCGACCCGCGCCACCGGTCTGTCCCGCTTCCCCGTCTACCGCGGCAGTCTCGACTCGGTCGTCGGTGTCGTCCACATCAAGGACGTGCTCGCCGTCCCCGACCACCAGCGGGCCCGCAAGGGCGTCGCCGACCTGCTCCGCGAGCCGCTGCTCGTCCCCGAGACGCTCACCGTGGACCGGCTGCTCGACCGGCTGTCCGGCAAGCGCACGATGGCCGTCGTCATCGACGAGTACGGCGGGACCGCGGGCGTCGCGACGCTGGAGGACATCGTCGAGGAGGTCGTCGGCGAGGTGCGGGACGAGCATGATCCGCACGAGACGCCCGACATCGCGCCCGCCGGCACCGACGACGCCGGGCGGACCCTGTACTCGGCCGACGGCGCCGCCCGCACCGACCGGCTCGCGCGGGTCGGGCTGCGGGTGCCCGACGGCCCGTACGAGACGCTGGCCGGTCTCGTGGCGACCGAGCTGGGGCGCATCCCCGGCGTCGGTGACACCGTCGAGGTCACCGGCTGGCGCCTCGACGTGGTCGACGCACACGGACACCGCGCCGCACGCGTCCTGCTGCACGCGCCGGCCGCCGAGGACACCCCGGACACCGAGGACGGGGCCAGGGACAGGTTCCCGGACCGAGGCAGGGACAGGGACAGGGACAGAGGTAAGGACAGAGACCGGGACCGGGAACGGGACCGGCACCGCAAGACGAAGGGGGCAAACCGATGACCGCGATCCAGTTGCTGATCGGCCTGGCGACCCTGGTCGTCAACGCGTTCTTCGTCGGCGCCGAGTTCGCCCTGATCTCCGTGCGGCGCAGCCAGATCGAGCCGCACGCCGAGGAGGGCGACCGGCGGGCCCGCAGCGTCCTGTGGGGGCTGCAGCACGTCTCCGCCCTGCTCGCCGCCGCGCAGCTCGGCATCACGCTGTGCACCCTGGTCCTCGGCATCGTCGCCGAGCCCGCGATCGCGCACCTGCTGGAGCCGCTGTTCGACGCCGTCGGGGTGCCGCACGGCCTGGTGCATCCGATCTCGTTCGTGATCGCTCTGTCCGTCGCGACGTACCTGCACATGCTGCTCGGCGAGATGGTCCCCAAGAACATCGCGCTGGCCGAGCCGGTCCGTTCGGCCCTGCTGCTCGGCCCGCCGCTGGTGGCCCTGGCCCGGGCGCTGCGCCCGGTGATCTTCACGGTGAACGCCTTCGCGAACACCCTCCTGAAACTGCTCAGGGTGGAGGTCAAGGACGAGGTCGCGGCCACGTTCTCGGACGACGAGCTCGCGCGCATGGTCAAGGACTCCTCGGACGCCGGTCTCATCGACGACCGCGCCCAGGAGCGCCTGCACGACGCCCTGGAACTGGGCCGCCGCCCGGTGAAGGACGTCGTCCTGCCCCTGGAGGAGGTCGTCTACGCGCGCGTGGGCGTCACCCCCGAGCAGCTGGAACAGCTGTCGGCCGAGTCGGGCTTCTCGCGCTTCCCCGTCGTGGACGAGGGCCGGCGCATCGTGGGCTACCTCCACGTGAAGGACGCGCTGGACGCGGCCCCGCGCGACCTGCCGTTCCGGGTGCCCGACATGCGCTCCATCGCGCGCGTACGCGAGACGACGCCCATGGACGACGTCCTCACCGCCATGCGCGGCAGCCGCACCCACGTGGCCGCCGTGCTCGGCGCGGACGGCCGGCTCGCGGGCATGGTCACCATGGAGGACGTCCTGCGCGAGCTGTTCGGGCAGCCCGTCTGACCCGGCGTTCCCGGGTCGTGGCGGACCACGCCGCGGCCCGGGATACGATCTCTGGCGCCATGCAGATGAATGTCAAGTACACCAGTCTCGTCGCGGTCGGCGACTCCTTCACCGAGGGCATGTCGGACCGGCTTCCCGACGGGTCGTACCGCGGCTGGGCGGACCTGCTCGCCGGCCGGATGGCCGCCCGCAGCCCCGGCTTCCGTTACGCCAATCTGGCCGTGCGCGGCAAGCTCATCGGGCAGATCGTCGACGAGCAGATCGATGTCGCCGCCGCGATGAAGGCCGACGTGGTCACCCTCGTCGGCGGGCTCAACGACACCCTGCGGCCCAAGTGCGACATGGGGCGCGTGCGGGGGCTGCTCACCGAGGCCGTCGAGCGTCTCGCCCCCTCCTGCGAACAGCTGGTCCTGATGCGCAGCCCCGGGCGCGACGGACCGGTCATGGAGCGCTTCCGGCCGCGCATGGAGGAGCTCTTCACCTGCATCGACGACCTCGCGGCGCGGCACGGCGCCGTGGTCGTCGACCTGTACGGGGCGCCGGTCCTCGGCGAGCAGCGGCTGTGGGACGTCGACCGGCTGCACCTGACCGCCGAGGGGCACGAGCGGGTGGCGGAGGCCGTGTGGCAGGCGTTGGGATACCCGCCGGAGTCCGACTGGCGGGCGCCACTGGACGCGGCCGCGCGGCCGAACTGGGGTGCGCGGCGCGTCGCCGACGCCCGCTTCGCCAAGCAGCACCTGGTGCCGTGGATCGGCCGCCGTCTCACGGGCCGTTCCTCGGGCGACGGACGCGCGCCCAAGCGGGCCGCTCTCGAGCCCTACGGGGACGTCTCCACGCCGCCCGACGCCTGACAGGGCCCAGACAGGGCTCTAGGCTGCCCCCATGGAGGAGTTCGACGGGGTGGAGGTCCGCGCGTTCCCGGACGCCGAGGCCTTCGAGAACTGGCTGGCCGAGCACCACGCGCGCGAGGCGGGCCTGTGGGTCAAGGTGGCGAAGAAGGCGTCGGGGATCGCCTCAGTCACGGACGACGAGCTGGTCGACACCGGCCTGTGCTGGGGCTGGGTCTCCGGCCGGCGCCGCGGCCTCGACGAGAAGTACTACCTGCAGAGGTACGTGCCGCGCCGCAAGCGGAGCCTGTGGTCCCAGGTCAACGTCGAGAAGGTCGCCGCCCTCGCAGCGGCGGGCCGGATGCGCGAACCCGGTCTCGCGGAGGTCAGGCGGGCCCAGGAGGACGGCCGCTGGGACCGCGCCTACGCGTCCCAGTCGGCGGCCACCGTCCCCGACGATCTCGCGGCGGCCCTCGCCGCGGACCCGGCGGCGGACGCCGCCTTCGCGTCCCTCGACCGCACCGCTCGCTACCTCGTGCTGCTCCCGCTGCTCCAGGCGGCGACCCCCGAGGTACGCAGGACACGTCTGGAGCGCGCGGTGCGGACACTGACCGGGCCGGAACCGCAGGCCGCACCTCACCCGGAGCCCTGAGACGGATCCCGCACCGGCGGCATGTACGAGGGGGCGACGGCGCCCCGCCCGCGTCAGGGGGGTCGGCGCCCTCGTTGAGCTGTAGGTTCCTCCATCCCTGCCGTGGTGCGGAGCTTGTAGGGACGCCCGGTAAACTCGGTCCACGTGACTGCGCCTGCCAAGCCCCGTATCCCGAACGTACTCGCCGGACGCTATGCCTCCACCGAGCTCGCCACCCTCTGGTCCCCCGAGGAGAAGGTGAAGCTGGAGCGCCGCCTCTGGCTTGCCGTTCTGAAGGCCCAGAAGGACCTGGGGATCGAGGTGCCGGACGCCGCGATCGCCGACTACGAGCGCGTGCTCGACCAGGTCGACCTGGCCTCCATCGCCGAGCGCGAGAAGGTCACGCGGCACGACGTGAAGGCGCGCATCGAGGAGTTCAACGCGCTCGCCGGGCACGAGCAGGTCCACAAGGGCATGACGTCCCGCGACCTGACGGAGAACGTCGAGCAGCTGCAGATCCGGCTCTCCCTCGAGCTGGTCCGGGACCGCTCCGTCGCCGTCCTCGCGCGCCTCGGCAAGCTGGCCGGCGAGTACGGCGAGCTGGTCATGGCGGGCCGCTCGCACAACGTCGCGGCGCAGGCCACGACCCTCGGGAAGCGCTTCGCGACCGCCACCGACGAACTGCTCGTCGCGTACGGCCGGGTCGAGGAGCTGCTCACCCGCTACCCGCTGCGCGGCATCAAGGGCCCCGTCGGCACCGCACAGGACATGCTGGACCTGCTGGGCGGCGACGACACGAAGCTGGCCGAGCTGGAGGACCGGATCGCCGGTCACCTCGGCTTCTCCCAGGCCTTCACCTCCGTCGGCCAGGTCTACCCGCGCTCGCTCGACTACA
>NZ_WWIA01000242.1 GCF_009870065.1 Streptomyces sp. SID5785
GGAGCGGGGTCGGGGCGGGAGCGGGTCGGGTCGGGTCGGGTCGGGTCGCGAGCGGGGTCTCGGCGCGGGGGCAGGGACGGGGCGTCGGCGCAGAGGGCGCTGGGCGGTGCCGCTCGGCGGAGGCCGCCGGTGCTCGCTGCTCTCCCCCGGCGGGCCCGGGCATCCTGCCCGATCCGCCCCGCACCGTGCCCGCTTCCCCCACCGACGTGCCCGGATCGGGTACGAGTGGTGCCTCGCACTCGGTGACGCTCTAGCCTGCCCACGGAGCGGCATCACCGAGTGACGCCGCGCCTCCTTCCGCCCCAGGACCGCCCCAGGACCCGCGCCACCGCACCACGACGTCACCGCTCACACCACCGCACGCCCGCACTCCGCCCGACTGCGTACACCGCACCGCCGCGAACCACCCGAGAGGATCCACCGTGATAGTCGTCGCCGGAGAGGCCCTGATCGACCTCGTCCCGCAGCTGCCGAGCAGCGGCGACGCCCCCGGCCCGCAGCACCCGGCGCTCGCCGCGCTCACCCCGCGCCTGGGCGGCGGTCCGTACAACACCGCCGTGGCCCTGGGCCGGCTCGGCTCCCCCGTCGCGTTCTGCTCACGCGTGTCCCGCGACGCGTTCGGCGAGGCTCTCCTGGGCGGGCTCCGGGAGGCCGGGGTCGACGTCGCCCCGGTGCAGCGGGGCGACGAGCCGACGACGCTGGCCGTGGCGTCGATCGGCGCCGACGGATCCGCCGGGTACTCCTTCTACGTCGAGGGCACCGCGGACCGGCTCTTCACGACACCGCCCACCCTTCCGGAGGGGACGCGCGCGGTGTCGTTCGGCACGTGCTCGCTCGTCCTGGAGCCGGGCGCGACCGCGTACGAGGAACTGATGCGGTCGGCCGCGGCATCGGGCGTCTTCACCGCGCTCGACCCCAACATCCGGGCCGGCCTGATCCCCGACGCGGACGCCTACCGGGCCCGGTTCACGAGCTGGCTCCCGTCGACCTCGCTCCTGAAGCTCTCCGAGGAGGACGCCCAGTGGCTCGGCGGAACGCCCCAGGAGTGGCTGGCGGCCGGGCCGTCCGCCGTGGTGATGACGCGGGGCGGCGCCGGACTGACCGTCTACACCCGGGGCGGCGGCACCCACTCCGTGCCGGGCGAGCACGTCGACGTCGTGGACACGATCGGCGCGGGTGACACCGTCAACGCGGCGCTGCTGCACGGCCTTTCCTCGCTGGGCGCCCTCTCCCCCGCCGGGCTCGGGCGAGTGGACGGTGACGGCTGGGGCCGGCTTCTGCGGTTCGCGGCCAGGGCTGCCGCGCTCACCTGCTCCCGGGCGGGCGCGGAGCCGCCGTACTCCACCGAGATCGGCGCTCTGTAGACACCCTGCCCGTTCCTCCTGTCCGTTCCTCCTGTCCGTTCCTCCTGTACTCCCCGTCCTCTTCCTCCGGTACCCCTCCTCGTGCTCTTCCTCGTTTCCTCGCGCTCCGCTCACCACGCCCTCGGCGCACGCCCGCCCCTTCTGACTCTCTGCTGTTGTCAAGGTCCGTCCGGTCCGCCGGTCGCTCGCCGAGGCCTCGCGATCGCCCTGTCCGGGCCGGTTGATCAGTGAACGCACGGTGCCCCGCGGGCAGTTCCCGCGGGGCACCGATTTTTTTACGGAGCGTGACATCGCTGCCACGCACCCGCACTTTCTGTCATCACGCCTTGCGCGTCCGCGCCGTCGCCTTCTTCGCAGCCGACTTGGCCGTCTTGGCCGTCTTGGCCGTCTTGGCCGCCTCCGGCTTCGTGGTCTTGGCCGTCTTCGCCGTCGCGGTCTTCTTGGCCGGAGTCTTGGCCGCCGCGGCCACCGCCTTCTTGGCCGTCTTCCGGGTGCGCGCCGCGGGCACCACGGCCTCGCCGACACGGTCGGCGCCCAGCACGTCCTGGAGGAACTTGCCGGTGTGGCTGGCCGGGACGGCCGCGACCTGCTCCGGGGTGCCCTCGGCGACCACCAGACCGCCGCCGTTACCCCCCTCCGGGCCCATGTCGACGACCCAGTCGGCCGTCTTGATCACGTCGAGGTTGTGCTCGATCACGATGACCGAGTTGCCCTTGTCGACGAGGCCGGAGAGGACCGTGATGAGCTTGCTGATGTCCTCGAAGTGCAGACCCGTGGTCGGTTCGTCGAGCACGTAGACCGTGCGGCCGGTGGAGCGCTTCTGCAGCTCGCTCGCGAGCTTCACGCGCTGGGCCTCGCCGCCCGACAGGGTCGGCGCCGACTGCCCGAGGCGGACGTAGCCGAGGCCGACGTCGTTGAGCGTCTTGAGGTGGCGGGCGATGCCCGGGACCGCCTCGAAGAAGCCCAGGGCCTCCTCGATCGGCATGTCGAGGACCTCGGCGATGGACTTGCCCTTGTAGTGGACCTCCAGCGTCTCCCGGTTGTACCGGGCGCCGTGGCAGACCTCGCACGGGACGTACACGTCCGGCAGGAAGTTCATCTCGATCTTGATCGTGCCGTCGCCCGAGCAGTTCTCGCAGCGGCCGCCCTTGACGTTGAAGGAGAAGCGCCCCGGCAGGTAGCCGCGCACCTTCGCCTCGGTGGTCTCGGCGAACAGCTTGCGGACGTGGTCGAAGACGCCCGTGTACGTCGCCGGGTTCGACCGTGGGGTGCGGCCGATGGGCGACTGGTCGACGTGCACGACCTTGTCCACGAGGTCGTCGCCCTCCACGCGCGTGTGCCGGCCGGGCACGGAGCGTGCGCCGTTCAGCTCGCGGGCGAGGTGGGTGTACAGGATGTCGTTGACCAGGGTCGACTTGCCGGAACCCGAGACACCGGTGACGGCAGTGAGGACGCCCAGCGGGAAGGAGACGTCGATGTCCCGCAGGTTGTTCTCCTTGGCGCCGTGGACCGTCAGGCGGCGCGAGGGGTCGACGGGCCGGCGGATGTCGGGGACCGGGATGGACCGCTTGCCCGCCAGGTACTGGCCCGTCATCGATTCCGCGTTGCCCAGCAGCTCCTTCAACGGGCCGCTGTGCACGACCTTGCCGCCGTGCTCACCGGCACCGGGGCCGATGTCCACGACCCAGTCGGCGACCTTGATGGTGTCCTCGTCGTGCTCGACCACGATGAGCGTGTTGCCCATGTCGCGCAGGCGGACGAGGGTCTCGATCAGGCGGTGGTTGTCCCGCTGGTGCAGACCGATGGACGGCTCGTCGAGGACGTAGAGGACGCCGACGAGTCCGGAGCCGATCTGGGTGGCGAGCCGGATGCGCTGCGCCTCACCACCGGAGAGGGTGCCCGCCGCGCGGTTCAGCGACAGGTAGTCGAGGCCGACGTCGACGAGGAAGCGGAGCCGCTCGTTGACCTCCTTCAGGACGCGCTCGGCGATCTTCTTGTCGCGCGCGTTGAGCGTCAGCTGGGCCAGGAAGTCGGCGCAGTCGCTGATCGACATGGCCGAGACCTCGGCGATCGACTTCCCCATGACCGTGACGGCGAGGACGATCGGCTTGAGGCGGGTGCCCTCACAGGTGGGGCAGGGCACCTCGCGCATGTAGCCCTCGAAGCGCTCGCGGCTGGAGTCGGACTCCGCCTCGCTGTGGCGGCGCTTCACGAACGGGACGGCGCCCTCGAAGGGGGTCGTGTAGACCCTCTCGCGCCCGTAGCGGTTGCGGTAGCGGACCTCGATCTGGGTCTTGTGGCCGTGCAGGAGCGCCTTCCTGGCGCGCTGCGGCAGCCCGGCGAACGGGATGTCGGTGCGGAAGCCGAGGGCGTCCGCGAGCGCTCCGATGAGGCGGCCGAAGTAGTCCTTGGTGTGGCCGTGCGACCAGGGGTGGATGGCGCCCTCGTCCAGCGACTTGTCCTCGTCGGGGACGATCAGCTCGGGGTCCACCTCCATGCGCGTGCCGATGCCGGTGCAGTCGGGGCAGGCGCCGAACGGCGAGTTGAACGAGAAGGAGCGGGGCTCGAGCTCCTCGAAGGACAGGTCGTCGTGCGGGCAGTACAGGTGCTCCGAGTACATGCGCTCGCGCTCCGGGTCGTCCTCGGGGAGGTCGACGAAGTCGAGCACGACCATGCCGCCGGACAGGCCGAGCGCGGTCTCCACGGAGTCGGTGAGCCGGCGCTTGGCCGAGTCCTTCACCGTGAGGCGGTCGACGACCACCTCGATGGTGTGCTTCTCCTGCTTCTTCAGCGTCGGCGGCTCCGTCAGCTGGACGGTCTGCCCGTCGACCCGCGCGCGGGAGTAGCCCTTGGTCTGCAGGTCGCCGAAGAGGTCGACGAACTCGCCCTTGCGCTCGCGCACCAGCGGTGACAGCACCTGGAAGCGGCTGCCCTCGGGCAGCTCGAGGACCTTGTCGACGATGGCCTGCGGCGACTGACGGGCGATGGGCCGCCCGCACTGCGGGCAGTGCGGCTTGCCGATGCGCGCGAAGAGGAGGCGCAGGTAGTCGTAGACCTCGGTGATGGTGCCGACCGTGGACCGCGGGTTGCGCGACGTGGACTTCTGGTCGATCGAGACGGCCGGGGAGAGGCCCTCGATGAAGTCGACGTCCGGCTTGTCCATCTGGCCGAGGAACTGGCGCGCGTACGAGGACAGCGACTCCACGTAGCGCCGCTGCCCCTCGGCGAAGATCGTGTCGAAGGCCAGCGAGGACTTTCCGGAGCCGGACAGACCGGTGAAGACGATGAGGGAGTCGCGCGGAAGGTCGAGCGAGACGTTCCGGAGATTGTGCTCGCGCGCACCACGGACGATGAGACGGTCGGCCACGCCGGTCCGCACCTTTCTTGAGTGAAGTGACAGGGGCGGAGCCCCCGTCCCCCGGGGTCGGGCGTCCCAGTGCGGGCCGCGTCACCGCGGACGCGGGAGGCCTGGGAGGACTGCCCTTACGAAGACTAGAGGGAGCCACTGACAACGCCGGTCGGTTTCCCTGGTTGGTAACAAACCCGGACCATCAAGAATGCCCGACGCCGGATCCGAGCTTATAGCACGTACATTCGATTCTTGCGCGTGGCAGGCGGCCTTCACCCGAACGTGTGGCGCGGCTATCGTCGGCGTCATGAGTGATCATGTGCGCGACCTGGCCTCTGTACGCGAAGCGACCAGCCGGCTGCTCACTGCGGTCGACGCCCTGGACAACGCGGCGGTGGCCGAGCCGTCACGGCTCCCGGGCTGGAGCCGCGGCCACGTCCTCGCCCACCTCTCGCGGAACGCGGACGCTCTCGTGAACGTGCTGTCCGGCCTCCCCATGTACGCGAGCGCGGACGAGCGGGACGCCGACATCGAGCGCGACGCCCCGCGCGCGTTGGACGAGCAGGCCGCCGACCTGCGGGAGAGCGCCGAGCGGTTCCGCCTCAAGGGCACCGAGGACGCGGACTGGGCGCGCACGGTGGAACTGCGCAACGGCGTGAAGGACTCCGCCGCCAACGTGCCCTTCCGCCGCCTGTGCGAGGTCGAGCTGCACCACGTCGACCTCGGGATCGGGTACGAGCTGGAGGACCTCTCGGAGGAACTCACCCAGCGCGAGATCAACTTCCTGGCCCGGCGCTTCCGCGACCAGCCGGGGCTGCCGCCGGTTCTGATCAAGCAGGACGACGGCCGGATGATCTCCACCGGCGCCGTGCTGTCGCCCTCCGTGGAGGAGATCGAGGAGGGCGCCGTCCCGCCGCTCGGCGTCGTCGTGCGGGGGCGTCAGGCCGACCTCCTGGGCTGGCTCGCGGGCCGCAGGGACGGCGGATCCCTGACCGTGGACCGGGGCACGCTGCCCGCCCTGCCGCCGCTATAGGCTGAGGCCATGACGTACAGCGGAGCGGTGAAGGTCGGCGGCCCGGCGGACGTGCACGAGCTGCGGGACCTGATGATCTCCAAGGTCGCGGTCGGCCCGATGAACAACAACGCGTACCTGCTGCGGTGCCGCGCGACGGACCGCCAGCTCCTGATCGACGCGGCGAACGAGCCGGCCACACTGCTGCGCCTCATCGGTGACGACGGCATCGCCGCCGTCGTCACCACCCACCGCCACGGCGACCACTGGCAGGCCCTCGCGGAGGTCGTCGAGGCGACCGGCGCGCGCACGTACGCGGGGAGCGACGACGCCGAGGGGATCCCGGTGGCGACGGACGTGTCCGTCGCCGACGGGGACGTGATCGAGTTCGGCAGCATCACGCTGACGGCCCGCCACCTGGTCGGTCACACGCCGGGGTCGATCGCGCTCGTCTACGACGACCCGCACGGCCACCCGCACGTCTTCACGGGCGACTGCCTGTTCCCGGGCGGCGTCGGCAACACCTGGAAGGACCCCGAGGCCTTCACCAGCCTCATCGACGACGTGGAGACGAAGATCTTCGCTCCGCTGCCGGACGAGACCTGGGTCTACCCGGGCCACGGGAACGACACGACGCTGGGCGCCGAGCGGCCCCACATCGCGGAGTGGCGCGCCCGCGGCTGGTGACGCCGCAGCGCGCGGGCGGGCGACCGCGCGAGCACGCGCAGGGCGCCGAACAGCGTCGGAGTGGCGGCCGTTCACGCTGCCGCAACATGTGTTCCCACTATGCGGACAGTTGGCGGCACGACCTCGACAGGTGAGGCCGCGCACTGTCAGTCTCCCGCCATGCCCATGCCTCTCGCCCGCCGCACCGCGTGCCTCGCCGTCAGTTCCGCCGTCGTCCTCGTCGCCGTGTCGGCCTGCGCCCCCGAGCCCGAGGAGAAGGCCTCCGGCAAGGCCACCACGGCCGCCTCCTGCGCTCCGGGCAAGCTCGCCACGGTGGCGTCCGGGAAACTCACCGTCGGGACGGACAAGCCCGCCTACGCCCCCTGGTTCGCGGACGACGACCCGACCAGCGGGAAGGGCTTCGAGTCCGCCGTGGCCTACGCGGTGGCGAAGCAGCTCGGGTACGGCAAGGGCCAAGTGGCCTGGCAGACCGTGCCGTTCAACAGCTCCTTCGCTCCTGGTGCGAAGAAGTTCGACTTCGACATCAACCAGGTGTCCATCAGCGACGCACGCAAGAAGGCCGTCGCGTTCTCGTCCGGGTACTACGACGTGCGCCAGGCCGTCGTCGCGCTGAAGACGTCCAAGGCGGCGAAGGCGCAGAGCGTCGCCGACCTGAAGGGCATCAAGCTGGGCGCCCAGGTGGGCACCACCAGCCTCGACTTCATCAACGACCTCGTGAAGCCGGACGAGAAGCCGGCCGTCTACCAGAAGAACGACTTCGCGAAGTCCGCGCTCAAGAACGGCCAGGTGGACGCCATCGTCGTCGACCTGCCGACCGCGTTCTACATCACGGGTGCCGAGGTGACCGACGCCGATGTGGTGGGGCAGTTCGAGAACGCGGGCGGCACACCGGAGCAGTTCGGACTGGTGCTCGACAAGGAGAGCACGCTGACGTCGTGCGTCTCCGGTGCCGTGGACAAGCTGCGCGACAACGGCACCCTCGCCTCCCTGGAGAAGAAGTGGCTCTCCGAGGCTGTCGACGCTCCGGTGCTGAAGTGACCGTCACGAAGGAGACGTCCGCCGTCGAGGACGCGTACGTCCCCTCGCAGCGCCGGATCGCACGCGAGCGCCACAAGAGGGTCAGGGCCCGGCGTGCGACGGCGGTGGCCGCGCTCAGCACCTTGGTGACGGGCGTCGTGCTGTACCTGGTCGTCGTCAACTCCCCCGGGTGGGACCGCACCAAGGACACGTTCTTCAGTGCGCACTACGCGCGCGTGGCGCTGCCCCAGGTCCTGGACGGGCTGTGGCTCAACGTGCGGCTCCTCGTGGTCTGCGGCGCGTGCGTGCTCGTCCTGGGCATGCTGCTCGCCCTCGCGCGGACCCTGCGCGGGCCCGTGTTCTTCCCCCTGCGCGCGCTGGCGACGGCGTACACGGACTTCTTCCGCGGACTCCCGCTGATCATCTGCCTGTTGCTGATCATCTTCGGGGTGCCGGCGCTGCGCCTGCAGGGGGTGACCACGGATCCGGTGCTGCTCGGCGGCGCCGCGCTGGTGCTCACGTACTCGGCGTACGTCGCCGAGGTGTTCCGCGCCGGCATCGAGTCCGTGCATCCCTCGCAGCGGGCGGCCGCCCGCTCGCTCGGGCTCAGCAACCGGCAGACGCTGCGCCACGTGGTGCTGCCCCAGGCCGTGCGCCGCGTGGTGCCTCCGCTCCTGAACGACCTGGTGTCGCTCCAGAAGGACACCGGTCTGGTCTCCATCGGCGGTGCGGTGGACGCCGTGTACGCGGCGCAGATCATCGCGAGCAAGGACTTCAACTACACGCCCTACGTGGTGGCCGGCCTGGTGTTCGTCGCCCTCACGATCCCCATGACCCGCTTCACCGACTGGGTGACGGCCCGGATGGACCGGCGCCGGGCGCAAGGAGGCCTCGTATGACCGAGCCCGTGCTGCGGATGGAGTCCGTCCGCAAGACGTTCGGCGGCACGGTCGTGCTGCGGGACGTGGACCTGGACGTGGCACCCCACACGGTGACCGCGCTGATCGGCGCCTCCGGCTCCGGGAAGTCGACCCTGCTGCGCTGCGCCAACCTCCTCGAGGAGATCGACGACGGGGCGATCTGGCTCGACGGGGAGGAGATCACCGACCCGCGCACGGACGAGGACGCGGTGCGCCGGCGGATCGGGGTGGTCTTCCAGGCCTACAACCTGTTCCCGCACATGACCGTCCTGCAGAACGTCACGCTCGCCCCGCGCCGGGTGCACGGCGTGTCCCGGGGAGAGGCCGAGCAGCGGGCCAGGGAGCTCCTGGAGCGCCTCGGGCTCGGGGCGAAGGCGGACGAGTACCCGGACCGGCTCAGCGGCGGTCAGCAGCAGCGTGCGGCGATCATCCGGGCCGTCGCCGTACGCCCCCGGCTGCTGCTGCTCGACGAGATCACGGCCGCGCTCGACCCCGAGCTCGTCGGGGAGGTCCTCGACGTCGTGCGCGACCTCAAGGAGGACGGGATGACCATGGTGCTGGCCACGCACGAGATGAGCTTCGCGCGCGAGGTCGCCGACCAGGTGTGCTTCCTCGACGGCGGCGTGGTCCTCGAACGGGGCGCGCCCGAGGCGGTGTTCGAGGACCCCCGGGAGGAGCGCACGCGCAGGTTCCTGCGCCGGATCGTGGAGGCGGGCCGGCTCGCCTGACGTCCCGCCCGCCTTCGCGCGCGTAGGTGCCGTCCTCCGCGCGCGTCGGCGCGCTCGCGCCTGCGCGTCAATGCGTCAGTACGTTCACGCCTGCGCGGCGCCGGGTGCGGCGAGGGCCGCCACGCGCTCCACGCCGAACGCGTACCCCTGGACGCCGCACCCGGCGATCACGCCGTCGGCGCGCAGAGACACGTAGGAGTGGTGCCGGAACTCCTCGCGCTGGTGGATGTTCGAGATGTGGACCTCGACGACGGGCATCCCGTCACACGTGTTGAGCGCGTCCAGGATCGCGACCGAGGTGTGCGAGTACGCGGCCGGGTTGATCACGATGCCGACGTGGTTCTCGCGGGCCTCGTGGATCCAGTCGACGAGTTCGCCCTCGTGGTTGGACTGCCGGAAGTCGATCGTGGCGCCCCGGCCCGCCGCTGCCTTCACGCACAGGGCCTCGACGTCCGCGAGGGTGTCCCGGCCGTAGATCTCCGGCTGCCGCTTGCCGAGCAGGTTCAGGTTCGGGCCGTTGAGCACCATGATCGGCGCGGTGGCGAGGTTGTGCGGCACGAGGGACCTCCGTACGTGGGGCGTTTGCTCCCTGTGGGTCTATCACGCGCGCGTGGGGCGGCAGCGGGGCGTTCCGGCCCCCGGGATCAGGGGGTGACGGCGAGCTCCACATAGGCGGCGAGGATGACGAGATGGACGCCTCCCTGGAGGGGCGTCGCGCGCCCGGGGACGACTGTCAGCGTCGTGACGACCATGGTGAGCGCGAGCAGCACCATATGGGTGGCGCCGAGGCCCAGGACGAGCGGTCCGGAGAGCCAGAACGAGGCGATGGCGACGGCCGGGACCGTGAGGCCGATGCTGGCCATGGCGGAGCCGAGCGCCAGGTTGAGACTGGTCTGCACGCGGTCGCGGCGGGCCGCGCGCAGGGCGGCGATGGTCTCCGGGAGAAGGACGAGCAGCGCGATGATCACGCCGACGACCGCCTGCGGCATACCGGCGGCCTCCACGCCGTGCTCGATGGTCTTCGAGACGCCCTTGGCGAGGCCGACGACGGCGACGAGGGCGAGCCCGAGGAGACCGAGGCTGACGAACGCGGTGCGGCTGGTGGGGATGTCGGCGTGGTCGTCCGCGTCGATGACCTCGCCGTGCTTGGTGATCGGGAGGAAGTAGTCGCGGTGCCGAACGGTCTGCGTGGCGACGAAGAGCCCGTACAGGACGAGTGCGGAGACGGCGGAGAAGATCAGCTGCGAGGTGGAGAACTCGGGGCCGAGCTTGCTCGTGGTGAACGTCGGCAGGACCAGACAGAGGGTGGCGAGCGTGGCGACGGTGGCCAGCGCCCCGCCGGTTCCCTCGGACTGGAAGACGGCGACCCGGTGGCGCAGGGCGGCCGCGAGCAGGCTGATGCCGACGATGCCGTTGCAGGTGATCATGACGGCGGCGAACACGGTGTCCCGGGCGAGCGTCGCGCTCTTGTCGCCTCCGTCGGCCATCAGGGTGACGATCAGGGCCACTTCGATGATCGTGACGGCGACGGCGAGGACGAGCGAGCCGAACGGTTCGCCGACGCGGTGGGCGACGACCTCCGCGTGGTGGACGGCCGCGAGCACGGAGAGCGCGAGGACCACGGACACCACGGCGACCACGGCGCCGGGCAGTTCCCGCCCCCAGGTGAAGACGAGCAGCACGATCGCGAGCACCGGGACGAGGACGGTCCACCGCGCGGCCAGGGCCCGGAGTCTGCTGATCATGCCTTCGATGGTGCCCGCGGCGGGGCGGGGGCGCGACTCCGGCGCGGGCCGTCCCGGGGGGTGCCGGCGGCGGTCCGGGCCGCTCCCGCCGGTCGGTTCGCCGCTGGGGCAGAGCGGCGGGAGGTGCACGCGGCTGTCGCACCGCGTGCACCTCCCGCAGAAGACGCGCTCAGGTCCGGCTCGGGGCCGACTCAGGCCTCGATGCTGTCCTTGCGCTCGGCCTCGGCCGCCTCCCGCTCGGCCTGCTTCCTGGAGGCGATCAGGCTGGTGATCGTGGTGAGGACCAGGACGCCGCAGATGACGGCGAGCGAGACCGGGATGGAGATCTCGGGCACGTGCACCCCGGACTCGTGCAGGGCGTGCAGTACGAGCTTCACGCCGATGAAGCCGAGGATCACCGACAGGCCGTAGCTCAGGTGGACCAGCTTGCGCAGCAGACCCCCGATGAGGAAGTACAGCTGGCGCAGGCCCATCAGCGCGAACGCGTTGGCCGTGAAGACGATGTACGGGTCCTGGGTCAGGCCGAAGATCGCAGGGATCGAGTCCATCGCGAACAGGACATCGGTCATGCCGATGGCCAGCATGACGACCAGGAGCGGCGTCATGACCTTCTTGCCGTGGGCCTGGATGAAGAGCTTGGTGCCGTGGTACCGGTCGGCGACGCCGAACTTCTTCTCGATGGACTTCAGGAGGCGGTTCTCCTCGAACTCCTCGTCCTCCTCGTCCGCCATGGCCTCCTTGATGAGCTTCCAGGCGGTGTAGATGAGGAAGGCGCCGAAGAGGTAGAAGACCCACGAGAAGCTGGAGATGATCGCCGCGCCCGCCGCGATGAAGATGGCTCGCAGGACCAGCGCGATGAGCACCCCGAACAGCAGCACCCGCTGCTGGAGGTGGGTCGGGACCGAGAACTTCGCCATGATCAGGATGAACACGAAGAGGTTGTCGACACTGAGCGACTTCTCGGTGATGAAGCCTGCGAAGAACTCGCCGCCCGCCTGCCCGCTGCCCCAGATCGTCACGCCGACGCCGAAGAGCACGGCGAGCGCGATCCAGACCACCGTCCAGATGCCGGCTTCCTTGATCGACACGTCATGGGGCTTGCGCCCGATGAAGAAGTCGACCGCGATCAGGGCGCACAGACCGAGAACGGTCAGCACCCAGAGAGTCATCGATACGTCCACTGCGCCTCCGGCGTCGTACGGCTACTGATCAGCGTCGTCGCTGCCGGAGGTCTCTTCCACCCGGGGCGCGTGGCGCGCACCGCGGGCCGACGCCCCGGGATCCACGGCATCGGGCCGGGTCCGTACTGACGAGAACGTCGCGCATGGGAGTACTCCCCTCCGCGTAAAGGAGAGTACCCGAATGACCCATGAAAGGTAAAGGTTTAGGTAAAGAGGTCACCAAATATGCAGGTCAGAGGCCTCTTTCCTTACGGGCCTCAGCCACCTCGGCGAGCACCTGCCGCAGCACCTCGCTGCCCTGCGGCACGGCCGGTGGCTCGTACGTCCACGCGTGGCCGACCCAGGGATCGGCGAGGTGGTCGTCGGGCACCGGGGTCAGCCGGAGCAGACCGCGCCACAGCGGATCGAGCAGCGGCCCGTACTCGGCGGCGTCCTCACGGTCCGCGACCAGCATCAGATGGACGCCCACCTGCGGGCCCTCGTCCGCGAGATAGCGCAGCCGGGTCACCGCGCGGTCGTCGAACCCGTGCGGGAAGTCGTGCACCACCAGGAGCTGCTCGGCGACGTCCAGACCGGGCGGCAGGGCGTCCGCGGCACCGGCCCGCACCGCCATCTGCACCAGGTCGACGCGCTCGGTCAGCCGGGTGAGCGTCTCGGACACGCCGGCCGCTCCCCTGGCCACCGGCCCGGCCAGCACCCCGGCGTCGACGAGCGGGGCGAGCGCGCCCGCCGCCGTGCCCGCCGGGTCGATGACGTGCACGCTGAACTCACCGGCCGGATAGGCGGCGAGGAGACGCGCCGCGTGCAGGACCGCCGTGTGCGCGGCCCGGGCACGCAACGCGTCGGCGCCGGTCAGCGCGTCACCGGCCGAAGCGCCCGCGTCGATCCACAGACCGCGCTCGAGCGGCAGCCGGACGAGCATCGGGATGCGCAGCCCCAGGCTCTCGCCTTCGGACAGCCGCAGGTCGCCGAGCCGGGCCGCCATCGGGATCTCCATGGGGCTGCGGTACGCGTGCCAGCACGGGTTGTCCCAGCGCGCGTACGGGGCCGGGAGCGCGGGCTCGACGACGTCGGACTCGGCGGCGAGCTGGGCCAGGTCGCGGTCGAGGGCCTCCCGCGCGCGGTCGACGAGCGCGCCGTGCTTGGTGCGGGCCGCCTCGCGGGCCGTGTCGCCCTGGCCGCCGATGCGGCTGCGCGGGTCGGAGAGGACCTGGTCGAGCTCCTGCTCCATCCGGGCGTCAGCGAAGTCGACGGCGCTGCGGTAGGCCGCCGCGGCGCGGGCCATGTCCTCGAACATGCCCCACACCTGGTTGTACAGGCGCTCCTCCATGGACCAGCCGGTCGCGTCGCCCGCGACGGGCGCCGGCGGGCGGCCGGGCTCGGCGGGTGCCGCGGGCGGCGGCGGGG
>NZ_WWIA01000243.1 GCF_009870065.1 Streptomyces sp. SID5785
CGCAGCGGCGTCCGGCCCGTCGGCATCGTCGCCACCGGGACGCCCGAGGAGGCCCGCGATCCGGCCGACGGCACGGGCCGTCCCGACGGGCCCGACCTGCCCGTCCTGGCGAGCCACGGCGACCTGCGGCGGGCCGTCATCCAGAACGGCGTGAGCCGGGTGATCGTCCTCGGCGGGCCCGGCGCCCCCGAGCACCGCGCGCCGCTGCGCCTCCTGTCCGACCTCCACTGCGACGTGTGGGAACTGGACCCGCAGCCCTCCCCGTACGTGCCGCGCGGTGTCCGCGGTGAGCACGCGCTCGCCGGATACCGCTGCCGGCCGCTCGACGGGCCGTACCTGCCGGTGCATCCCGGCAAGCGCGCCCTCGACGTGCTGGTCTCCGCCGTCCTGCTCGTGCTGCTCTCGCCGGTGCTGCTGTCCTGCGCGCTGTGGCTGCGGGTGGGCGAGGGGCCCGGCGTCGTGTTCCGGCAGGAGCGGATCGGCAAGGACGGGCGGCCCTTCACACTCCTGAAGTTCCGCACGCTGCGGCCCGCCGACGCGCTGGAGTCGGCGACCCGCTGGAGCGTCGCCGACGACCGCCGCGTCTCCCGCTTCTGCCGCTTCCTGCGCCGCACCTCGCTGGACGAGCTGCTCCAGCTGTGGAACGTCTTCCGCGGCGACATGAGCCTCGTCGGCCCCCGGCCCGAACGCCCCTACTTCGTCCTGCAGTTCGGCGAGGCCCACCCCGGCTACGGCGAACGCCACCGCGTCCCCACCGGCATCACCGGACTCGCCCAGATCAACGGGCTGCGCGGCGACACCTCCATCGAGGACCGCTGCCGCTTCGACAACGCCTACATCGACCAGTGGTCGCTGTGGCGGGACATCACCATCCTGCTGCGCACGGCCGCCGAGTTCGTCCGCCCCACAGGGAGCTGACCCGGTGACAGTCCTGCCCGCCGCCCTCACCGGACCCCGCCCGGGTCCGGCCCGGCTCCCGGCCGCCGTGCGCCGGGCCGGACCCGTCCTGCCCGTGCTGCTGCTCATCGGCATGCTCGCCCTGCCGCTCGACGGCGGCGGCCAGGAGGGCGGCGGCACCCCGGCCGACGCCGTGTCCGGACTGCTCGTCGTCTTCTGCGCGGTGCGTGCCGTGCGCATCCGGCAGCGCCCCCTGACCCGTACCGCCTACGCGGTGCTCGCCCTGCCCGTCGTGGGCGTCGCCGTCGCCGCGCTCGGCGCGGGCTCGGCGTCCGACGCGCTCCAGGGAACGGCGCGCTACTGCCAGATCCTCGTCCTCGTGCCCGCCGCCGTACTGCTCCTGACCCGCGGCCGCGACGACTTCCGGCGCCTCGCCCGGGGCCTGGTCGCGCTAGCCCTGTGGCAGGGCGCGATCGGCGTGCACCAGTACCTGACCGGGACCGGTGCCTCGTACGCGGGCGAGGACGTCCGGGCCGTGGGCACCTTCGGCGCCACCGACGTGATGGGCATGTCGACCGTCGTCGCCTACGGCCTGATCTGCTCGGTCGGGCTCGCGCTCGGCGGCCCCACCCCGCGCGCCCGGCTCGGTGCGCTCGGCTGCGCCGCCGTGCTCGTCGTCCCGCTCGCCCTGTCCTTCAGCCGCGGTGCCTGGATCGCCACCGCCGTCGTGATCGCCGCGCAGGTCGCGGTGACCGGACTGCGGCGCGCCGCCCGCCTGTTCACGGCCGCGCTCGCCGTCGCCGTCGTCCTCGTCGGCGGGCTCGGCGTCGGCACGGCGATGCTCCAGGAGCGGCTCACCAGCATCACGCAGGTCACCGCCGCCCCCGACCAGTCCGTCACCGACCGGTACACGATGTGGGCGGCCGCCCTCGCCATGTGGCAGGAGCACCCGGTCACCGGCGTCGGCCTCAAGAACTTCCCCGCCCACCGCGACAGCCACGCCTCCCTCGCCCTGTCCTCGGGCAGCGACGTGGCCGGCGCCGGCGAGGCCTTCCGCCGCCAGCCGCTGCTCTCGCCGCACAACATGTACCTGCTCGTCCTCAGCGAGCAGGGCCTGCTCGGCCTGTGCGCGATCGCCGGCGGCTGGGTGGCGCTCCTCGTCCTCGGGGTGCGCAGGCTGGCCGCCGCCCGGCGCGGCCCGCCCGGCGGACTCGACTGCGCGCTGATCGCCTGCGGACTGCTCGTCTGGCAGCTGATCGACTTCGCGTACGCGGACATCGGCGGGCCCTCCACGGTGCTGACGGCCGTCGTGTTCGGCCTGGCCGCCTGGTGGGCGCTGGCCGACCGCGGGACGGCGGCCCGCCCGTGAGGCCCGGCCCGCGGCAGGCTCCGCCGGACACCGCCGCCGACGAGACGCTCCTGCCCGCCGTCCCCGCGCAGCCGGGCCGGGAGAGCGGCGAGGGCCACGGCGCCTCCGGGTCCTTCCTGGCCCGCGCCGCCCTCCTGACCGCGCTGCTCTCCGCCGCCGGGTCGGTGCTCGGCCTCGGCCGCGACCAGGCGCTGGCCCACCTGTTCGGCGCGGGCAGCGCGACCGACGCCTTCCTCGTCGCGTGGACGGTGCCCGAGGTCGCCGCGACGCTCCTGATCGAGGACGGGCTCGCCTTCATGCTGGTGCCCGCGTTCAGCGCCGCGATCGCCGCCCGCGGGCGGACCGCGCCGGGCGCCCCGGACCCCGTACGGGCCTTCGTGGCGGGGTCGCTGCCGCGGCTGGCGACCGCGTTCGTCGCCGCGTCGCTGCTCCTGATCGCCGGGGCGCCCCAGCTCGTGGAGCTGCTCGCGCCCGGGCTGCCCGACCCGCGCCTCGCCGTCGACTGCACCCGGCTCACCGCGACCTGCGTGCTGACCTTCGGGCTCACCGGGTACTGCAGCGCGGCGCTGCGCGCCCACAGCAGCTACCTGGCCCCGGCCGCGATCTACGTCGCGTACAACACGGGCATCATCGCCACCCTGTTCGTCCTCGCCGACCGCTGGGGCGTGCGGGCCGCCGCGGCCGGGGTCGCCGTCGGCGGCTGCCTGATGGTGCTCGTCCAGCTGCCCGCCCTGCGCCGCCGGCTCGCCCCGGCCGCGCAGGGCGCACCGCGGCCCGGCAAGGCCGCCGCGGCCCGCCGCATGGACCTGGCGATGGTCGCCGCGGTGCTGCTCTTCGCGCTGTGCCGGCAGGCCCAGGTCTTCATCGAGCGCTTCCTCGCGGCGCCCCTGCCCGCGGGCGCCATCTCGCACCTCAACTACGCCCAGAAGATCGCCCAGTTGCCGATGGTGCTCTCCCTGATGCTGTGCACCGTCACCTTCCCCGTCGTGGCGAAGGCCCTGGCCCGCGGCGACACCGAACGGGCCCGCGACCGGGTCGAGCGGGACGTCACGCTCGCCGCCTGCATCGTGCTGCTCGGCACCGCCGTCGTGTTCGCGTGCGCGCCGCAGATCGTCGAGATCCTGTTCCAGCGCGGCGCGTTCACCGCCCGGGACACCGCCGCGACCGCCTCCATCATGCGCGTCTACTCGCTCGGGCTGCTCGGCCACTGCCTGGTCGGCGCGCTCGTGCGCTCCTACTTCTCCGCGGGCCGCCCCTCCTGGTACCCGCTCGCCGCGATGGCCGCCGGCATGACGCTCACCGCGGCCGCCGGCACCTGGGCGGTCGGCGTGTGGGGCGTCGGCGGCATCGCCGCGGCCAACGCGCTCGGCATCACCGTCACCGCCGCCCTGCTGCTCGGGGCGATGGGCCGCCACGCCGTCCCCGTACGGCTGCCCGTCGTCCTGCGCGAGCTCGGCAAGACGCTGCTCGCCGCGTGCGCCGCCACCGGTGCCGGGCTCGTCGTCGCGGACCGCGCCGCCGGGCCCGTCGCCTCCCTCGCCGCCGGGTCCCTCGTGATCGGCGCCGTCTTCTGTCTCCTCCTGTGGGCCCTGCACGTCCGGGCCTTTCTGCCCGCCGTCCGCACCGCGACCAGAAAGCTCCGGAATGCCCGCTGACACGCTCCTGCCGGAACCGGCCGGGTCCCGGCCGCGCACCCTGCTGCCCGGCCGCTCGCCCTGGGTCGCCATGTACCACTCGGTCGACGACTGCACCGAGGACCCGTACAACGTCACCGTCAGCCCCGCCCGCCTCAAGGAACAGCTGCGCTGGCTGCGCTCGCGCGGGCTGCGCGGCGTCACCGTCGGCCAGCTCCTCGACGCCCGCAGGCGCGGCACCGGCCGCGGGCTCGTCGGCCTCACCTTCGACGACGGCTACGGCGACTTCGTCGAGAACGCGCTGCCGCTGCTGCGCCACTTCGACTGCACCGCCACCGTGTTCGTGCTGCCCGGCCGGCTCGGCGGCGACAACGCCTGGGACCCGCAGGGCCCGCGCAAGCCCCTGCTCACCGCGCAGGGCGTGCGGACCGCCGCCCGGGCCGGCATGGAGATCGGCTCGCACGGCCTGACCCACGTCGACCTGACCCGGCTCCCCGCCGACGCCCGGCAGGCCGAGATCGCGCACAGCCGCGCCCGCGTCGAGGAGCTCACCGGCCGCCCCGTGCAGGGCTTCTGCTACCCGTACGGCCGCGTCGACCGGGCCACCGCCGACGCCGTCCGCGCCGCCGGGTACCGCTACGCCTGCGCCATCTCGCCCGGCCCGCTCACCGGGCAGTACGCGCTGCCCCGCGTCTTCGTCGGCGAGCGCGACACCCCCTGGCGGCTCGAGCTCAAGCGCCGCGTCCACCCCATCCGGCGTCGGCCCTGGACGAGCGCCGAGACCCCGTCCGCGGAGGTACGGCCGTGAAGGGCCTGCACATCATCACCGGCCTCGGCGCGGGCGGCGCCGAGCAGCAACTGCGGCTCCTGCTGCGGCATCTGCCCGGCACCCACGACGTGGTCACCCTCACCAACCCCGGGCAGGTCGCCGACGGGCTGCGCGCCGACGGCGTGCGCGTCGCCCACCTCGGCATGGCCGGCAACCGCGACCTCGGCGCCCTGCCCCGCCTCACCCGGCTGGTGCGCGCGGGACGCTACGACGTCGTGCACACCCACCTCTACCGGGCCTGCCTCTACGGCCGCATCGCCGCCCGCCTCGCCGGGGTGCCCGCCGTCGTCGCCACCGAGCACTCGCTCGGCGACACCCAGATCGAGGGCCGCCCCCTGACCCGGGGCGTGCGCGCCCTCTACCTGGCGGGGGAGCGGCTCGGCCGGGCCACCATCGCCGTGTCCCCGGCGGTCGCGGGGCGGCTGCACCGCTGGGGCGTCGCGCCGCACCGGGTGCACGTCGTCCCGAACGGCGTCGACGTGGACCGCTTCGCCTTCGACCCGGCCGCCCGCGCCGCCGTGCGCGCCCGCTACGGGCTGCCCGCGGACGCCTTCGTGGTCGGCGGCGTCGGCCGGCTCGTCCCCGGCAAGCGCTTCGACGTGCTCGTCGCCGCGCTCGCCGCCCTCCCCGGCGACGTACGCCTGCTGCTCGTCGGCACCGGCCCCGAGGAGGCCGCCCTCGACGCGGCCGCCCACGCGGCGGGGGTCCGCGACCGGATCGTGTTCACCGGCGAACGCCCGCACACGGCGGGCACCCCCGGCGCGGGACCCGACCTGCCCGCCCTGCTCTCCGCGATGGACCTGCTCGCCTCGCCGTCCACCGACGAGGCCTTCGGCCTGGCCGTCGTGGAGGCCCAGGCCTGCGGACTGCCCGTCGTCCACGTGCGCTGCCCCGCCCTCGACGACCTGCCCGCCGCGACGGCGGGCGACGCCGTCCGCGTCCCCTGCGAACCGGCCGCGTTCGCCCACGCGTTCACCGCGGCCCGCACCCGGCCGCCGGGCCCGCGCGCCCCGGCCCGGTCCGCCCTGCACTACAGCATCGCCCGCAGCGCCGCCCGCCACCTCGGGGTCTACGAGGCCGCGACGGGCGCATCGACCTCAGGAGTGAGCCCCCGATGACCGACACCCCCCGCAGCCGCTTCCACCGCGCCGCCCGCCGCACCCGCGCCCTGCCGCGCTGGTGGCCGCTGCCCGCCGGGATCCTGCTCGGCGCCCTCGCCGGCGGCGGGTACGGACTGGCCGCCACGCCCCAGTACACGGCGACGAGTTACGTGATCGCGGTGCCGACCGAGAAGGCCGACCCGATGTCCGCGGTCGGCTTCGCCCAGGCCTACGGGAAGGTCGCGACCCAGGTCGCCGTGCTGAGCGACGCGCAGGTCGCGGCCGGGGTGCCGGTGGCGCGGCTGCGCGACAGCGTCCGCGCCGAGACCTCGCCCGACGCGCCCATGGTGGCCCTCTCCGCGACCTCGTCCCGGCCCGCCGAGGCCATGGAGATGGCGAACGCGGTCGCCCGCGCCCTCACCACCGAGGCCTCCCACACCAAGGACGACACGCACGTCGAACTCCTGCGGTTCACACGGGCGGTCAAGCCCACCGAGCCGTCCACCCCGTCCGCCGCGCTGACCGCCCTCGTCGGGACCAGCGCGGGCGGGCTGCTCGGCGGCCTCGCCCTGCTCCTGCGCCCGCGCCGCGAGGAGGACCGGCCCGCGGCCGCCACGGTCCCGGCCCCGGCGGCCGCCGCCGGCGCCCCCGCCCGGAGCGGCGCCTGATGGCGGACGTCACCCTGTGCACCCGCACCGAGGAGTTCGGCGCGCTGCGCGAGGAATGGACCCGCCTGCACCGCGCCTCGCCCACCGCCACCCCCTTCCAGACCCACGCCTGGCTGCACTCCTGGTGGCTCTCCTACGGACGCCGCGGCGCCCTGCGCGTCGTCCTCGTGCGCCGCGCCGGACGCCTCGTCGCGGCGGCCCCGCTCATGCGACGGCTGCGCCCGGCCCCGGTCCTGACCCCGCTCGGCGCGGGCCTGTCCGACTACGGCGACGTGCTCGCCGACGCGTCCTGCCCCGAAGCGCTCGACGACCTCGCCGCCGCCCTGTGGACGCACGCCGCGGCCGGCCCGGTCGACCTGCGCGAGGTGCGGCCCGGCAGCGCCGCCGAGGCCCTCTACGACCGCTGGCCGGGACCGCGCCGCCGCCTCGACGACTCGCCCTGCCTCGACCTGCCCGCGCTGCCCATGGACGACCTGGTCGGGCGGCTGCCCCGGCCCCGCGCCCAGCGCGCCCGCGCGAAGCTGCGCAAGCTGGACGCGGCCGGCATCGAGCGCCGCGTCGTCACCCCGCAGGAGGTGCCCGGCGCGCTCCGCCGCCTCCTCGACCTGCACCGGCTCCAGTGGCAGCAGCGCAAGGTGACCACCGAGCACCTGCGGCCCCGCTTCGCCGACCACCTCGTGCGCGCGGTGACGCTGATGGCGCAGAGCGGCGACGCGCACGTCACCGAGTTCCGTCTCGACGGGGAGGTCGTCGCCGCCGACCTGACCCTGCGCTCCGCGCGCCTGGCCGGCGGCTACCTGTACGGCGCCCACCCCGGTCTGCGCGAGCGCCGGATCGACGTGGCGACGATGCTGCTGCGCTCGTGCACCGAGCACCTGCACGGCGGGGACGCGGGCCCGCCCGGCGTCCTGAGCCTGCTGCGCGGCACCGAGCCGTACAAACTGCACTGGCGGCCCGAGCCGTCCGTCAACCGGCGCCTCCTGCTCGCCCGCCGGTCCGGCACGCCCCAACTGGCCGCGCTCCTGGCCGAGGACCGCGCCCGCGCCCGGGCCCGGACGGCCCGCGACGCGTGGCGCGCACGCCGCACGGCACGGACCGCACCGGACGCCGGTAGGGACGACAGGCCCTA
>NZ_WWIA01000244.1 GCF_009870065.1 Streptomyces sp. SID5785
CCCCGCGCCCCTGAAGGCATGCGCTGCGCGCAGCCTTCATCGGGGAGATGCGACGCGAAGCGTCTGCATCTCAGGGGCGCGGGGAACGGCGCGACCAGCCCACCGCCGGGGCGTCGGACGCACGGTCACCTGGACGGGCAGGCGCTACTGCGCCGCCCGCGCCCGCGCCCGCGCCCGGGCCCAGTGACAGGCCACCTGGGTCGCGGCGCCGCCGGAGAGCACCGGCAGATCCTCGGACCGGCACGCCTCCGCGACACCGGCCTCCTCGGCGGAGCCCCGGGCCAGCACCTGGCACCGCACGTGGAACCGGCACCCCCCGGGAATCCGCGACGGGTCCGGCGGCTCCCCGGTCAGCACCACCGGATCCCCGGGCGCCTCGGGCAGCACCGACAACAGCGCCTGCGTGTACGGGTGCTGAGGTGACGTCAGGACGTCCTCGACCCGTCCCGTCTCCACGATCCGGCCGAGGTACATCACGGCCACCCGGTCCGCGATGTTCCAGGCCAGCCCCAGATCGTGCGTGACGACGAGCGCCGAGAGCCCCAGCTCGTCCCGCAGCCGCAGCAGCAGCGCCAGGATCTCGCCGCGCACGGACGCGTCGAGCGACGCCACCGGCTCGTCGGCGACGATGAGTTCGGGCTCGAGGACCAGCGCGCCCGCGATCACGACGCGCTGGCGCTGCCCGCCGGACAGCTCGTGCGGGTAGCGCAGGAAGAACCGCTCGGGGGGCCGCAGCCCGGCCCGGGACAGCGCGTCCGACACCGCCGCCCGCTCGTCCCCGGCGAACCCGTGGATCCGCAGGCCCTCGGCGACGGCGTCGTACACCGTGTGCCGCGGGTTGAGCGAGCCGCTCGGGTCCTGGAGCACGAGCTGGACCCGCTTGCGGTACGCCTTCAGCGCCCGCGACCCGTAGTCCAGCGGCTTCCCGGCGAAGGTGACCGCGCCCGCCGTCGGTTTCTCCAGTCCCAGCAGGGTCCGCGCGAGGCTCGTCTTGCCGCAGCCCGACTCGCCGACCAGCGCCACGATCTCGCCCGGCGCGATGTCCAGGTCGACCTCGTCCACGGCCCGCGCCGCGGGCGCGCCGCGCCGCCCGGGGAACGTCAGCCGCAGTCTCTCGGCGCTCAGCAGGGGCTGCGGGCCCGTGCTGTCGTGGTCCTTCACGACGTCGTGCGTCATGCCGTGGTGCTCCTTGCCTCGACCGTCCCGCCGGTGTCGCCGGGGGCGTCATCCGTGTCGGCGCCGGCGCCGACGTGCACGCACGCCGCCCGCCGCTCCGCGCCCGCGTCGCGCAGCTCCTGGTCCTGGGTGGCGCACCGGTCCAGCGCCACCGGGCAGCGCGGATGGAAGGTGCAGCCCGACGGCAGCGCCGCCGGGTCCGGCGGGTCGCCGGGCAGCCCGCGCGGCGCGAACCGGGACGACGGGTCGCCGATCGTCGGGAACGCCGCGGACAGCGCCTTGCCGTACGGGTGCACCGCGTTCTCGTAGACCTGGTCCGCCGGGCCCTCCTCGACGACCCGGCCCGCGTACATCACGGCGAGCCGGTCGCACGTGTCGGACAGCACCGCGAGGTCATGACTGATCATGATCAGGCCGAGGTCCTGCTCGGCGACCAACTGCTCGATCAGCCGCAGGATCTGGGCCTGGATCATCACGTCGAGCGCCGTGGTCGGCTCGTCGGCGATGATCAGCTCCGGGTCGCAGGCGAGCGCCATCGCGATCATCACGCGCTGCCGCTGGCCGCCGGACAGCTCGTGCGGGTAGGCGTCGGCGCGCGCCGCGGGCAGCCCCACGTGCTCGAGCAGCTCCGCGACCTTCTTCTTCGCCCCCGCCTGCGTCGCCTTCTTGTGCAGCAGGATCGGCTCGGCGATCTGGTCGCCGATGCGGTGTACGGCGTTCAGCGAGTGCATCGCGCCCTGGAACACGATCGAGGCACCGGCCCAGCGCACGGCGCGGACCTGGCCCCACTTCATCGTGAGGACGTCCTCGCCGTTGAGCAGGATCTCGCCCGACACCTTCGTGCCCGCGGGCAGCAGCCGCAGCAGCGCGAGGGCGAGCGTCGACTTGCCGCAGCCGGACTCGCCGGCGATGCCGAGCTTCTGGCCCGCCGCGACGGACAGGTTCACCCCGCGGACGGCCTGGGCGCCGCCCGCGTACGTCACTTCGAGGTCCCGTACCTGAAGCAGTGTCATGACCGCACCCCCAGCTTCGGGTTGAGGACGGACTCGACCGCGCGGCCGCACAGCGTGAAGGACAGCGCGACGACGGCGATGGCGATGCCGGGCGGGGCCAGGTACCACCAGTCGCCCGCGCTGACCGCACCGGCCTCGCGGGCGTCCTGCAGCATGCCGCCCCAGGAGGTCACCGTGGGGTCGGAGAGGCCGAGGAACGCGAGGGTCGCCTCGGTGAGGATCGCCGAGGAGATGATCATCGTGGTCTGGGCGAGGACGAGCGGCATCACGTTCGGCAGCACGTGCCGGGTCATGACGTGCCCGTGCCCGCCGCCGAGCGCCCGCGCCCGCTCGATGTACGGGCGGGACTCCACGGCCAGCGTCTGCGCGCGCACGAGCCGGGCCGTCGTCGGCCAGGTCGTCACGCCGATCGCGATGATCACCGTCCACATGGAGCGGTCCATCACCGTGGCCAGCGCGATCGCGAGGACCAGCGTCGGCATGACGAGGAACCAGTCGGTGATCCGCATCAGCACGGTCGAGTACCAGCCGCGGAAGTGGCCCGCGACGATCCCGATGACCGTGCCGATCGCCACGCACAGGAACGCCGCGAGCAGGCCCACGGTGAGCGAGATGCGCGCCCCGTAGACGAGGAGCGCGAGGACGCTGCGGCCGAACTGGTCGGTGCCCAGCGGGAACTCGCCGCTCGGCCCCTCCAGCGGGCCGCCCGGCGCGTTCGTCACGCTCTGCGCGTCCGAGCCGACGAGCAGCGGCGCGCACACCGCGATGAGCGCGATCAGGATCAGCAGACCCAGGCCCCACAGGCCGCTGCGGTGCGCGCGGTACGAGCGCCAGAAGCGGGCCAGGGACCGGCGCTTGCGGGCGCGCGCCAGGGAGCGCGCGCTGGTGGTCTTCTGCACGCCCTCGGTGGGCGCCGTCTCGGTCGTCATCGGCCCACCCTCGGGTCGAGCAGCGGATAGAGGATGTCGGCCAGCGTGTTCGCGAGGATCACCGCGGTGGCGAAGACGAAGAACAGACCCTGGACCAGCGGGAGGTCGGGCACGGACAGGGCCGAGTAGAAGAGCCCGCCGAGGCCCGGCCAGGAGAACACGGTCTCGACCAGGATCTGGCCGGCCACCACGTGTCCCAGGTTCACGAACATCAGGGTGAATGTCGGCAGCATCGCGTTCGGCACGGCGTGCCTGCGGCGCACGACGTCGTCGCGCAGGCCCTTGGCCCGCGCCGTCGTCAGGTAGTCGCTGCCCATCTCGTCGAGCAGCGAGGAACGCATGACGAGCAGCGTCTGCGCGTAGCCGACCGCGACGAGGGTGATCACCGGCAGGATCAGATGGTGGGCGACGTCGATGACGTAGCCGAATCCGCTGGAGTCACCCGAATCGAGCCCGCCGGTCGGGAACATGCCGGGGATCGGCCCGATGCCGACGGAGAAGACGATGATGAGGAGCAGACCCAGCCAGAACGACGGGACCGAGTAGAGGGTCAGGGCGAACGCCGTGTTGAAGCGGTCGCTGCGCGACCCGTTGCGCCACGCCGTGCGGGTGCCCAGCCAGATGCCGAGCGCCGAGTACAGGACGTACGCGGTACCGGTCAGCAGGAGCGTCGCGGGCAGCGCCGCGGTGATCTTGTCGATGACCGGCACGTGGTACTGGTACGAGGTGCCGAAGTCACCGGTGAGCGCGTCCCCGATGTACGACGTGAACTGCTGCCACATCGGCTGGTCGAGGCCGAACTGGTGGCGCAGGTTCTGCAGTTGTTCCTCGGAGACCTTGCGGCCGCCGGTCATCTGCTTGACCGGGTCGCTCGGGATGAGGCGGAAGAGGAAGAAGCTCGTGACGAGGACGGCGAAGAGCGAGACGACGGCGCCGAGGATCTTCGTCGCCGCGTACTGCAGGTACGCCTTGGTGTTGCGGGCCCGGGGGCCGCGGGCGGCCGACGACGGCCCCACCTGTGTGGTGGGGTCGCCGCCGGAGCCGTCCGCGGGCTGCACGAGCGCCGGAGTGCTGTCAGCTGTCATGGTTCATGCGAACTCTCGTTACTCGTGCGGGTGTCGCCCGCGCGTCGGTGGTGCGTGCGTGCGGGTCTCGGGGACCTACTCCCGATCGTCCGCCGTGGTGCGGCGCCGCCTCGCCACGAACACGCCGCCGCCGATGACGACGAGTGCGGCGACCACGATCCCGATCACGACACCGGTGGAACTCGAGGAGCCCGAGTCCGAGCTGTCGGACGCGGTCGCCGGCTGGGCCGACCACCAGCTCCAGTACCCGTCCTGGCCGTAGATGTTGCCCGAGGCGGTGGGCATCGTCTCGATCGACTTGATCTGGTCGGTGCGGTACGCCTCGACCGCGTTCGGGTACGCCATGACGTTCATGTACGCGGAGTCGTACAGCCAGGACTCCATGTCCTTGACGATGTCCGCGCGCTTGGCCGGGTCGTACTCGGCGAGCTGCTGCTCGTAGAGGCCGTCGAACTTCTTGTCGCAGATGCCGTTGTCCGTCGCGGCGATCTCCTTGGCCTTCGTGGGCAGCGCCGCGCAGGTGTGGATGCCGAGGACGAAGTCCGGGTCCGGGTTGACCGACCAGCCGTCGAAGGCCAGGTCGTACTCACCGGCGTACCAGGGCACGGAGACGTCGTCGACGCAGTTCAGCGTGAGGCCCACGCCGATCTTGCCGTACCACTCCTTCAGGTACTTGCCGACCGCCTTGTCGTTCGGGTCCGTGGCGTGGCACAGCATCCGCAGGTCGAGCGGCTTGCCGTCCTTGCCGACGCGCTTGCCGCCCTTGAGCGGGTAGCCGGCCTCGTCGAGCAGCTTGCCCGCGGCCTTCGGGTCGTACGACAGCTTCTGGCCGTCCGAGGGCTCCCAGAAGTAGTCCTGGAAGCGCGGCGGGATGTAGCCCGCGCCCTCGACGGCGTGGCCCTGGAAGACCTTGTCGACGATCGTCTTGGTGTCGACCGCGCGGAACAGCGCCTGGCGGACCTTCTGGTCGAGGAGCGCCTTGTTGCCGTCACCGAACTTCTGGCCGCTCTTGGTCTTCCACCCCGGGTTGACCGCGATGGCGTAGAAGCGGCGGCCCGGGCCCTCGTTGACCTTGATGTTCTTGTCGCCCTTGAGCGACGCGGCCTGAGCGGGCGTCAGGGCGGGCGAGCCCGCGACGAAGGAGACCTCGCCCTTGCGCAGCGCGGCGACGGCGGCGTCCTGGTCCTTGTACGTCTTGAAGACGATCTCGTCGAACTGCGGCGTCTTCGACTTGCGCCAGAAGTCCTTGTTGACCTTGAGCTTCACGTACTGGTCGGTCTTGTAGCCCGTGAGGACGTACGGGCCGTTGCCGACGACCGGGAAGTCCTTGTCGTTGTTGAACTTCGAGAAGTCCTTGACGTCCTTCCACACGTGCTCCGGCACGATCGGGACGTCGAGCGCGGTCATCGTCGCCTGCGGCTTCTTGAGCTTGATGACCAGCTGGGTGTCACTGGGGGCCGTGACCTTCTCGAAGTTGCTGACGAACGAGCCGTTGGCGGTGGCCGCCCCGTCGTCCGTCATCATCTTGTTGAAGGTGAACGCCGCGTCCTTCGCGGTCGTCTTCTGGCCGTCCGACCACTTCGAGTCGGACCGGATCGTGTACGTCCAGGTCAGCTTGTCCGGCGAGGACTCCCACTTGGTGGCCAGACCCGGGACGACATGGTTGTCCTTGGGGTCGTAGTTGGTCAGGAAGTCGTACATCAGCCGGCTGACGCTGGTGCTCAGGAGCCGCTGGGCCAGGAACGGGCTGAGCGAGTCGACGCTCTGCGCGACCGCGACGGTCAGCGTCTTCTTGCCCCCGTCGTCCTTGGCCTGTGCCTCCTGCGGGGCCGGGTTGAGCGGCGTGGCCAGGCCCGCCGTCAGGGTGAACGCCGCGGCACCGGCGGCGAGAAGCACCCGTACGCCGCGCCGGGCGGGGCGCGTGGCTCTTGTGTCGTGATGGTCGTGCTGGTGTTGCCGATCCTGTTGGTTCATCGGTCGGTGACCTCGCGCATCGCTCGCACAGCAGGGACTTTCCAGATCGAATGAAGTGTGTGTACCAGCGGCTGTTGACGCACGTCAACGGCAGGTGAACCCCATGTGGCCTGCGGAAATAACGAGTTGACCTGCATTTCACGCACATTGGACGAGACCTCTGACGCTTTGCAGGCCAGCGCATGGCGCCCGGATTGCGGTACTGCGCGCAAAAGGCCCGCACCGTCCGACGGTGCGGGCCTTTCAGGCAGTTGTCACTGCTGGGGCGGTTGCGGCTGCTGCCATCCGGGGGGCGGGCCGGGCTGTCCCGACTGCCCCTGCTGCGGGGGCGGCGGGGTCCCCCAGCCGGGCTGCGGACCCGGCTGCCCGGGTTGACCCGGATGGGCCATCGGACCGGGCTGTCCGGGCGGGCCCTGAGGGGGTCCCTGCGGCGGTCCCTGCGGGGGCGCTCCGCCCTGCTGCGGGTACGGCGCCTGCGGCGGCTGCTGGCCCGGGTAGGGCTGCTGTCCGGGGTACGGCTGCTGTCCCGGGTAGCCCTGCTGGCCCGGCATCGGGGGCGCCATGGTGGGCGGCTGGCTGCCGTCCGCCTGCGTCCACAGGCCCTGCTGCTGCTGGGCGCGCACGAAGTCCTCGGCGACCATCGCCGAGAGGTTGAAGTACGCCTCGCGGACCTTGGGCCGCATCATGTCGAGGTCGACCTCGGCGCCGGCCGACAGGTGCTCGTCGAACGGCACCACGACCACGCCGCGGCAGCGCGTCTCGAAGTGGCTGACGATGTCCTCCACCTTGATCATCTTGCCGGTCTCGCGGACCCCGGAGATGACCGTGATCGAGCGCGACACCAGGTCCGCGTAGCCGTGCGCGGACAGCCAGTCGAGCGTCGTGCTCGCGCTGGAGGCACCGTCGACGGACGGCGTCGAGATGATGATCAACTGGTCGGCGAGGTCCAGCACTCCGCGCATCGCCGAGTACAGCAGGCCGGTGCCCGAGTCGGTCAGGATGATCGGGTACTGCTTGCCGAGCACGTCGATCGCGCGCCGGTAGTCCTCGTCGTTGAACGTCGTCGAGACCGCGGGGTCCACGTCGTTGGCGATGATCTCCAGCCCGGAGGGGGCCTGCGAGGTGAACCGCCGGATGTCCATGTACGAGTTCAGGTGCGGGATCGCCTGGACGAGGTCGCGGATGGTCGCGCCGGTCTCGCGGCGCACCCGGCGGCCGAGCGTGCCCGCGTCCGGGTTCGCGTCGATCGCGAGGATCTTGTCCTGCCGCTCGGTCGCGAGCGTCGAGCCGAGCGCCGTGGTCGTCGTCGTCTTGCCGACGCCGCCCTTGAGGCTGATCACGGCGATCCGGTAGCAGGACAGCACCGGGGTGCGGATCAGGTCCAGCTTCCGCTGGCGCTCCGCCTCCTCCTTCTTGCCGCCCAGCTTGAAGCGCGAGTTGCCGCCGCCGGGGCGGGTGCTCTTCGTCTTCTGCTTCTTGTTGTTGAGCAGCCGGTCGGCGGACAGCTCGACCGCCGCCGTGTAACCGAGTGGTGCGCCGCCCACGTTCGTCGGCTGGCGCTGGTCGTGCTGCACGGGCTGCGGCCAGGCGGCGCCGGTGCGGGGGTCGGTCCCGGCGGGGGGCTGGGGCTGACCGGGCGGCGTGGGCCCGCCCGGCTGGTTCGGGAACGGCTGCGGCTGCGGGGGCTGCTGCTGAGCGGGCGGCTGCGGCTGCCCGGCCTGCGGCGGTACGGGGGTCCCGGGCGGTACGGGAGCTCCCGGCTGGGGGAAGCCGTACCCGGCGCCGCCCGACTGCTGCGGCGGTACGTGCGGCTGGGGCTGCGGCTGGCCCTGAGGGCCCTGCGGCTGGGCCGGGAAGCCCGGTCCCGGCTGCGGGTTCGGGTGCGGCGGCTGCGGGAAGCCGTAACCACCCTGCGGTGCAGGCGCGTCGGGTGCGGGCGGTCCGGCCTGCACCGGCGGCTGCGGCTGCTGCGGGAAGCCGTAACCACCCTGCGGCTGCGGCGGGGCGGGCTGCTGGGGGAAGCCGTAACCGCCCTGCGGTGCGGGTGCGTCGGGTGCGGGCGGTCCGCCCTGCACCGGCGGCTGGGGCTGCTGCGGGAAGCCGTAACCGGCCGGGGGCTGCGGCTCCTGGGGCGGTGCGGCCTGCGGCTGGGGCGGCTGCGGGGCCTGTGCCGCGGGGTCGCCCCACTGCTGCGCCGGGACCGGCGCGGCGGGCGCGGCCGGCTGGAACGCGGGCGGCAGCGGCGGGACACCG
>NZ_WWIA01000245.1 GCF_009870065.1 Streptomyces sp. SID5785
TGCGTCCGTCGGTGAAGGCCTTCGCGACGCGGTACTCGGTCATGTAGCCGTATCCGCCGTGCAGTTGGAGGCAGCGGTCGGCGACGCGCTTCTGCAGTTCGGTGGCCCACCACTTCGCCATGGAGGCGTGCACGGCGTCGAGGGTGCCGGCCGAGTGGTCCTCGATGCAGCGGTCGAGGAAGGTGCGGGTGACGGCGCACTCGGTCGCCATCTCGGCTATCTCGAACCGGATGTGCTGCTTGGTGGCGAGCGGGCGGCCGAAGGCCTCGCGCTCCTTCACGTAGGTCGTGGTGATCTCCAGGAGGTGCTCGGCGGCGGCGATCGCGGCGACGGCGATGCCCATGCGCTCCTGGGCGAGGTTGGTCATGAGGTGGATGAACGCGCCGTCGAGATCACCGAGCAGATTCTCCTTCGGGACGCGGACGTCGTGGAAGAAGAGCTCGGCCGTGTCCTGCGCCTTCTGGCCGATCTTGTCGAGGTTGCGGCCGCGCTCGAAGCCCTCCGTGCCGCGTTCGACCACGAGCAGGGACAGGCCGTGGGCGCCGCCCTCCGCGGTGGTCTTGGCGACGACCACGACGAGGTCGGCCAGGATGCCGTTGGAGATGAAGGTCTTGGAGCCGTTGAGCAGCCAGTGGTCGCCCTTGTCCTCGGCGGTGGTGCGGATGCCCTGGAGGTCGGATCCGGCGCCGGGTTCGGTCATGGCGATCGCGGTGATCAGGGTGCCGTCGCAGAAGCCAGGCAGCCAGCGCCGCTTCTGCTCGTCGGTGGCGAGCGAGGTGAGGTACGGGCCGATGATGTCGTTGTGCAGGCCGACGGCGAGGCCGGCGGCGCCCGCGCGCGTGAACTCCTCGGCGAGGACCGCGCTGTAGCGGAAGTCCGTGGTGCCGCCGCCCCCGTACTCCTCCGGGACGGCGAGGCCGAGCAGGCCCTGCCGGCCGGCGGCGCGCCAGGCCTCGCGCGAGACGATGCCGTCCTTCTCCCACTGCTCGTAGTGCGGGGCGACCTCCTTGGCCAGGAAGGTGCGGACGGTCTCGCGGAACGCCTCGTGCTCGGCGCTGAACAGGCGTCGCTCCATGCCGGTTCTCAACTGCCTTCCGTTGTCGTCTGGTCCAGTGCGGGTACGCCCCAGTCGCGGGCGACCGCGGCGGTGTCGGCGCCCGGCCGGGCGGGGCCCGAGCGGACGTCGGTGGGCGTGCGGGAGAAGCGCGGCGCGGGGGCCGGCTGGGTGATGCCGCCGTGGTCGACGAAGGTGCCGCGGGCGGCGAGGTGCGGGTGGCCCGGGGCCTCGCGCAGGGAGAGCACGGGGGCCACGCAGGCGTCGGTGCCCTCGAAGACGGCCGTCCACTCCTCGCGCGTGCGCTCCTTGAAGCGGGCCGCGACCGCGTCACGCAGCTCGCCCCAGCGGGTGATGTCCTTGCGGGCGGGCGCGGTCGCGGCCAGCCCCATGAGGGCGATGAACTCGTCGTAGAACTGCTGCTCCAGGGCGCCGACCGCCATGTGCTGGCCGTCGGCGGTCTCGTACGTGCCGTAGAAGGGGCAGCCGCCGTCGAGCAGGTTGCTGCCGCGGCGGTCCTGCCAGCCGCCGGCCGCGAGCATGCCGTGGATCATCGAGGAGAGGTGGGAGGTGCCGTCGATGATCGCCGCGTCGACGACCTGGCCGGGGCCGCCCGCGCGCGCGTGGTGCAGCGCGGCGAGGATGCCGACGACGAGGTAGAGGGAGCCGCCCGCGTAGTCACCGACCAGGTTGGCGGGCACGGTCGGGGGCCGCCCGGGGTCGCCGATCATGCCGAGCGTGCCGGTGAGGGCGATGTACGCGATGTCGTGGCCGGCGCGGTGGGCGAGCGGGCCCTCCTGGCCCCAGCCGGTCATCCGGCCGTACACCAGCCGCGCGTTGCGCTCGTGGCAGGCGTCGGGGCCGACGCCGAGCCGCTCCGCGACGCCCGGGCGGTACCCCTCGATGAGCACGTCGGCCCGCTCGACGAGGTCGAGGACGCGGGCGGGGCCGTCCGGCGCCTTGAGGTCGACGATCACGGAGCGCTTGTTCCGGTTCGTGATGTCGAAGGCCGGGTCGATCGCGAGGCCCGCGCCGCCCGGCCGGTCCACGCGCACGACGTCGGCGCCGAGGTCCGCGAGGAGCATCGCCGCGAAGGGGCCCGGACCGATCCCGGCCAGCTCGACCACGCGCACTCCGCAGAGCGGTCCTGCACCGGCTGCCCCGCCTGTCACTGCCATTCGGCCACACCCTCGGCTCGCTTGTGACACAACTGATGTAACACCAGCGATGCTAAGAAGGCGCACCGGCCAGCACAAGCCCTGGCGAGCAAGCGCTTAGACAATTTTTCGGCGGCGGGGCCGGGAGGAAGGCGGGCCGCGCATGGGGCAGCCGCGGCGCCGCACGCGGCTCGCGCTAGCCTCGGCGACCGACAACGGCGCGGGACCGCAGGACGAGGGGTGTCATGAACAGGCCTGAAGAGTCGACCAGGACGTACGACGTGGTGCTGTTCGGCGCCACCGGCTTCGTGGGAGTGCTCACCGCCGAGTACCTCGCGGCGCACGCGCCCGAGGGGCTGCGGTGGGCGATCGCGGGGCGCGACACGGCGAAGCTGGAGCGGCTGCGCGAGCGCCTCACCGGGATCGACCCGGCGTGCGCCGTGCTGCCCGTGGAGCGCGCGGACTCCGCCGACCCCGCGTCGATGCGCGAGCTGGCCTTCCGCACACGCGTGGTGGCGTCGACCGTCGGCCCGTACCTGGAGCACGGCGAGGGCCTCGTCGCCGCGTGCGCGGACGCGGGCACCGACTACCTGGACCTCACCGGGGAGCCGGAGTTCGTCGACCTGATGTACGTGCGGCACGACGCCCGCGCGCGCGAGACGGGCGCCCGCCTGGTGCACAGCTGCGGCTTCGACTCGATCCCGCACGACCTGGGCGCGTACTTCACGGTCACGCAGCTGCCGCAGGACGTCCCGCTGCGCGTCGACGGGTTCGTCCGTACCGACGCCCAGTTCTCCGGCGGCACGTTCGCCTCGGCCCTGCACCAGTTCGGGCGGGCGCGGCAGATGCTCGCCGCGCACCAGGACCGGCGGCGCCACCAGCCCCGCCTGGTCGGCCGCACCGCCTACGCGCCCACGGGGGCGCCGCGCTACGCCCCCGAGGTGGGCGCGTGGGCGGTCCCGCTCCCGACCATCGACGCCCAGGTGGTCCAGCGCTCGGCGCGCGCCCTGGAGCGCTACGGTCCGGACTTCCGCTACCGGCACTACGCGGCCGTGAAGTCGCTGCCCGTCGCGGTGGGCGGCGTCGCCGCGGTCGGCGCCGTGTTCGCGGCGGCCCAGGTGCCGCCCGCGCGGCGGTGGCTGGGCGGGCTGCTGCGCCCCGGCGACGGGCCGGACGAGGCGCGCCGTGCGAAGAGCTGGTTCTCGGTGCGGTTCGTCGGCGAGGGCGGCGGACAGCGGGTGTTCACCGAGGTCGCCGGCGGCGACCCCGGATACACGGAGACGGCGAAGATGCTGGCCGAGTCCGCGATGTGCCTGGCCGAGGACGAACTGCCCGACACGTCGGGCCAGGTGACGACGGCCGAGGCGATGGGCGACGCGCTCATCGGGCGGCTCACCGCCGCGGGTCTCACCTTCCGGGTCGCGGCGCGGCGGTGAGGTCGAGCAGGGCGTCCCGGCACAGCCGGTCCGCCCTGCGGGTGGTCTCCGGCAGCCGGAACCGCGGTGTGAGCGCGAGGACATGGGCGCAGGCCGTGTCGAGGGTCACCCGGTGTCCGACGGAGACGTACACGGGTCTGACACCGGCGCGGGTGCGCAGGGCGCGTCCGACCTCCTCGGCGCCGTCGAGGAGCGGGGCGGCGGCGCCCCGCTCCGGGCCCACCTCGCCGTGCGCGAACACGAACGGGTTCTTGGCGACGCCCAGCGCGGGCAGGCCGGTCAGGACGCCGAGGTGGCTGGCGAGGCCGAAGCGGCGCGGGTGCGCGAGCCCGTAGCCGTCGCACACGACGAGGCCCGGGTCGGCGGTCAGCGCCTCCAGCGCGCCGAGAACCGCCGGGATCTCACGGAAGGCCAGCAGGCCGGGCACGTACGGGAAGGCGACCGGGCCGGCGGCCGTCGCCCGGTCCACGACGCCGAGCGTCGCGGCGTCGAGCACGACGGCGGCCGCGGCGACCACGCCCCGCTCGTCGTCGTACGCGACATCGATGCCCGTGACGGTGCCGGTGCCCGGTGCCGGGCCCGGTTCGTCGCGCACGACGCGTCCGCGCAGCGCGTCCTGCACGGCGAGTGCCGCCGTCTCGTCGGCCGGCCAGCCCTCTGGGATCCCCGTGATCGTCCGCATGCCCTCACCCTAGACAGCGGGTCCGCCCCGCCCTCTAGTATGTAATGCATGAATGACATCACTGACCCTTACACGGTCGAGGTCGGCGTCCCGCCGGTGGACGTCTACCGGCGACTGCGCACGGACGCGGGCCTGTCGGGCAAGTCCGCCGAGGCGGCGGCCGTCGCCCTCCCCCACACCTGGTACGGCGTGGTGCTGCGGCACGAGGGCGAGCCGATCGGGATGGGCCGGATCATCGGCGACGGCGGCACCGCCTTCCAGATCGTCGACATCTGCGTGCACCCGGACCACCAGGGCGCGGGACTCGGCAAGCGCATCATGGCCGCGCTCACGGCGGAGCTGGAGCGCAGGGCGCCCGCGACGGCGTACGTGTCGCTCGTCGCGGACGGTCCGGCACGCTTCCTGTACGAGAAGTTCGGCTTCGCGGACACCGCGACGCACGGCTCGGTGGGCATGTACCGCCTGATGAAGGGCCCGGACGCCGAGCGGGGCCACCAGTAGGCTGGCGGCCATGTTCGTACTGGAACTGACGTACACCGGCACGACGGAGCGGATCGACGCCCTGCTCCCCGCGCACGTCGCATGGCTCGACGCGCACTACGCGTCCGGCACCTTCCTCGCGTCCGGCCGCAAGAACCCGCGCGACGGCGGCGTCATCCTGGCGGCCGGAGCGGACCGCGCGGCGATCGAGGCGCTCACGCGGACCGACCCCTTCGCGACCGAGGGCGTGTGCGCCTACCGGATCACGCAGTTCTACGCCACGAAGACGGCTCCGGAACTGGAGCCGTTCCGCGAGCAGTTGCCGGTGGCGAACTAACTCCGCGCCACCCGGCCCTTCTCCCCCGCGGCCCAGCACGCGCCGTCGCGGGTGCAGTCCACCGTGTCGAACGAACCCGTGTCGACCGGGTGCCAGGTGCGGCCCGCGTCCGTCGTGAGGTCGGTGCCGGTCGGGCCGACCGCGAGGGCCGCACGGCGGCTGTGCGGGAGCCAGGCGACGCCGGAGCGGTAGGCGGACGGCGGACGGGCCGCCGCGGTCCAGGTGCGGCCACCGTCGCCGGTGACGGCCGCGGCCTGCGGGGACGCCTGCTCCGGCCGGTAGTCGCCGCCGACGGCGATGCCGTGCGCGCGGTCGCGGAAGGCCAGCCCGAACACACCGCGGGCCGGGTCACCCGCCGGGACCGGCGCCTGCCGGGCGGTCCAGGTCAGCCCGCGGTCGCGGGAGTGCAGCACGCGCGCGTGGGCGCCGCCGCCCGTCGCGAGCCACACGTCCGAGCGGCCGGAGGTCACGAGGCACTGCCCGGATGCGGCGAAGCCCGCCTCGCCGGTCTGCGCCGCCGGCATCCCCGCCGCCGGTAGCACCCGCCAGGAGCGGCCGCCGTCGCGGGTGGACAGGATGCGGAAGCGCCCGTCGACCGGGTCGCTCATGGCGAGTCCGTTGCGGTGGTCGAAGAACGTCACGCAGTCGTAGAAGGCCTTCGGGTCGGGGTTGCGGAAGGACTCCGTCCAGGTCGCGCCGCCGTCCTGGGTACGGAAGATTCGGGAGTCCTCGCCCTCTCCGATGGCCAGGGCCACGGCTCGGCGCGCGTCGAACGCCTCGATGTCCCGCAGCTCCAGACCGCTCGCCGCCGCCGGCGAGACATCCCGCCAGTGCCCGCCGCCGTCCGTGGTGCGCAGGATTGTGCCGCCGGTTCCCGCGACCCAGGCGGTGGACCGGTCGACGGCGGCCAGGCCGCGGAAGCGCGCGTCCGTACCGGTGTCCGTGAGCCGCCAGTGACCGGGCCCGCCGGACGGGGCGGCCGGCGCGGGGGCCGCGCCCAGCGCGACCGCGGCGAGC
>NZ_WWIA01000246.1 GCF_009870065.1 Streptomyces sp. SID5785
GGGGCTGTGCATCAGCCCCGAAAAGGGGCGCGGGGAACTGCGCGAGCAACCACGACGTACGCGTCACCCGGCAACGAATACGCACCCCGCACCGGCGCCACCCCCCGGGGCTCCGCCCCGGCCCCGCTCCTCAATCGCCGGAGAGGCTTGAGGTGGCCACCGTTCGCGGTCGCCCCGCAGGTCAGAGACAGGGGGCTGTGCATCAGCCCCGAGAAAGGGGCGCGGGGAACTGCGCGCTCAGCCACGACGCGCGCGGCACCCGGCGACGCATCCGGAACCCGCGACGGCGCTCGTGCGGTCAGGTCCCGGCGGAGTCCTGCGTGTCGAGGGCCGTGCGCCAGGTGCGGACCGCGGTCGGGGAGACCGGCGCGGTCCAGCCGGAGGGGCGGGCCGCGCCGCCGATGTGGAAGCCCGTGATGCCCGCCCCGCGCAACCCCGGCAGATGCTCCAGGCGGAGCCCCCCGCCGACCAGGATCATCGGCGCGTACCCGGCCTCCCCGCCCCGCGCCCGCGCAGCCTCCGCGAGCAGGACGTCGTACCCCGCGTCGACCCCGTCGGGCGACCCCGCGGTGAGGAACGTGTCGAGCCCGGGCAGCCCGGCGACGGCCCGCCGCAGTGCCCCCCGGTCGGCGGCCCGGTCGAGGGCCCGGTGGAAGGTCCACCGGCAGCCGTCCAGCGCGCCGACGACCCGTTCGACGGCGTCCAGGTCCGGCCCGCCGTCCGCGTCGAGGAACCCGAGCACGAACTCGTCGGCCCCGGCCGACCGCAGCTCCCCCGCGGCGTGCACCAGCGCGTCGACGTCCCCCGCCGCGAACCCGTCGGCCAGCCTGAGCATCACCCGCAGCGGGATGTCCACCGCGGAGCGGATCGCCTCGAACGTCTTGACGGGCGGGGTGAGCCCGTCGGCCGCCATGTCGGTGACCAGCTCGAGGCGGTCCGCGCCCCCGGCCTGGGCGGCGATCGCGTCCTCGGCGTCGAGGGCGATCACCTCCAGGACTGCACGCTTGCTCATGAGGCTCCCGTCGCGTCCGCCCGCCGCCGGCGCACACCGCGACAGGTCTAGTCCAATATCCCGACCACCCTACGCCGCATGCACGGTGAACGCAGCCGTCCTGACCTCCCCGTCGTGCTTGAAGTCCAGGAACAGCCGGTACGCGCCCTTGCTCGGCGCGGTCGCGGTGAAGGTGATCCCGGGCCCGGGCTTCCCGTCGTGCGGGTGAACGTGAAGGTACGCGAGGTCGCCCGAGCGCAGCGCGACCAGATGCCCGTACGCGCCGAGGTACGGCTCCAGATCGGTGACGGGCCGCCCGTCGCGGTACACGCGCAGGGTCAGTTCGCCCGCCCTGCCGGGGTGCAGCCCGCCGTCGAGCCGGACTTCGTAGCCCCCGGGGATGCGTGCGGTCGCCGCGTGCTCCGGCAGCGGCGCCGGGGTGTACGAGCCGGCGACGCCGAGTCCGGCCCCGAGGGTCAGTCCCTCCTTCTCGCCGGCCGGGGTGAAGTCGGCGAACACCCGGTAGTCGCCCGCCTTCGGCAGGGACACCGGCGTCGACCAGGTGCCGTCGGCCGCCCGCACCGGGTGCAGGTGCCGGTAGGCGGTCAGGTCGCGCGAGGCGACGATGAGGTGGAGCTCCTTGCCGTGCTCCGTCCGGTACGAGGTCAGAGGCTTGCCGGTGGCGTCCTTGCGGAGGGTGAAGCGGATCTCGCCGTGCCGCGCCGGCAGCCGGTCCTGCGCGAGGTCCAGCGTGTAGCCGCGCTCGGAGACCTGGAGGCCCCCGGGCGCGTCCGCGGCCGCGGCGGCGGGTTCCTCGTGCCCGCCGTGACCGGCCTCCTCGCCGGCCTCCCGCGCGCTCTCGCCGCTCTCGCCGGGCGGCTCGTCACCGTGCCCGTCCCCGCCCGCGTGCTGCTCCTCGTGCGCGACGGGCCGCTGCTCGGAGGTGACCGGTCCGAGGCCGGTGCCCACCCCGTACGCGGTGCCGAACGTGGCGGCGACGGCCGCGGCGAAGGCGGTGATCTTCAGTCCGGTGCGCATGACGACTCCCAGGTCTGCCGTGCATCTCAGTCGTGCTCCCTTGGCTACGACAGTACCCCCGGGGGGTATGAAGTCAAGTCGGGGGAGCCCTTGCCCTGGATACCCCCCAGGGGTATAAAGGATCACATCGCCACGTTACCCACCCCGGGTATCCTGGTCCCGTACCGTCCCAAGGAGGCACCATGCCGGCGCACACCGTCGCCCCACCCGATCGGGTGGAACTCGCCATCGGCGGCATGACCTGCGCGTCGTGCGCCGCCCGGATCGAGAAGAAGCTGAACCGGATGGACGGCGTCGAGGCGACCGTCAACTACGCGACCGAGAAGGCGAAGGTCACCTTCGACACCGGCGTCGCGGTCGCCGACCTCATCGCCACCGTCGAGGCCACCGGATACACCGCGCACGAACCCGCGCCCCCGGCCGCCGCCGACGCACCCACCGACACCGCCGACGCACCCGACGAGCTGCGCCCGCTGCGCGAGCGGCTCGTCACGGCCACCGTCCTGGCACTGCCGGTCGTCCTCATGGCGATGATCCCGGCCCTGCAGTTCGAGTACTGGCAGTGGCTGTCGCTGACCCTGGCCGCGCCCGTCGTCACGTACGCGGCCTGGCCCTTCCACAAGGCGGCGGTCACGAACGCGCGGCACGGCGCCGCGACGATGGACACGCTGATCTCGGTCGGCACCTCGGCCGCCTTCCTGTGGTCGCTGTGGGCGCTCTTCTTCGGCACGGCCGGCGAGCCCGGCATGACGCACCCCTTCGAGCTCACCATCGCCCGCAGCGACGGCGCGGGGAACATCTACCTGGAGGCCGCCGCCGGCGTCACCGCGTTCATCCTCGCCGGCCGCTACTTCGAGGCCCGCTCCAAGCGCAAGGCCGGCGCCGCGCTGCGCGCCCTGCTCGAACTGGGCGCCAAGGACGTCACCGTCCTCGACCCCGGCGGACGCGAGCGGACCGTCCCGGTCGGCGAGCTGACGGTCGGCGACCGCTTCCTCGTCCGGCCCGGCGAGAAGATCGCCACCGACGGCACCGTCGTCGAGGGCAGCTCCGCCGTCGACGCCTCCATGCTCACCGGCGAGTCCGTGCCCGTGGAGGTCGCCACCGGCGACACCGTCACCGGCGCCACGCTCAACGCGGGCGGCCGCCTCGTCGTCGAGGCCACCCGGGTCGGCGCCGACACCCAGCTCGCCCGCATGGCCGCGCTCGTCGAGGACGCGCAGAACGGCAAGGCGGCCGCCCAGCGCCTCGCCGACCGGATCTCCGCCGTCTTCGTCCCCGTCGTCATCGCCCTCGCCGTCGCCACCCTCGGCTTCTGGCTGGGCAACGGGGCGGGCTGGACGGCCGCCTTCACCGCCGCCGTCGCCGTCCTGATCATCGCCTGCCCCTGCGCCCTCGGCCTCGCCACCCCGACCGCCCTCATGGTCGGCACCGGGCGCGGCGCCCAGCTCGGCATCCTCATCAAGGGCCCCGAGGTCCTGGAGACGACCCACAGGGTCGACACGATCGTCCTCGACAAGACCGGCACCGTCACCACCGGCCGGATGACCCTGCTCGCCACGCACACCGCCGACGGCGTCACCGAGGCCGAGGCGCTGCGCCTGGCCGGCGCCCTGGAGCACGCCTCCGAGCACCCCGTCGCGCGGGCCGTCGCCGCCGGCGCCACCGAGCAGACGGGCCCGCTCCCCACCCCGGAGGACTTCGCCGGCGTCGCGGGGCTCGGCGTCCAGGGCGTCGTCGAGGGCCACGCCGTCCTCGTCGGCCGTGAACAGCTCCTCGCCGACTGGGAGATCCGGCTCCCGGACGGGCTCAGGAACAAGAAGGCGGAGGCCGAGGCCGCCGGGCGGACCGCGGTCGCCGTCGCCTGGGACGGCGAGGCACGCGCCGTCCTGGAGATCGCCGACGCGGTCAAGGACACCAGCGCCGACGCGATCCGCCGCTTCCGCGAGCTCGGCCTGCGCGCGGTCCTGCTGACCGGGGACAACGAGGTGGTGGCCCGGGCCGTCGCCGCCGAGGTCGGCATCGCGCCGCAGGACGTCGTCGCCGAGGTCCTGCCGCAGGACAAGGTCGACGTCGTCAAGCGCCTCCAGGACGAGGGCCGTTCGGTCGCGATGGTCGGCGACGGGGTCAACGACGCGGCGGCGCTCGCCCAGGCCGACCTCGGCCTCGCGATGGGCACGGGCACGGATGCCGCCATCGAGGCCGGTGATCTGACGCTGGTCCGCGGTGATCTGCGGGCCGCGGCCGACGCGATCCGGCTGTCCCGCAGGACGCTCGGCACGATCCGGTCGAACCTGTTCTGGGCGTTCGCCTACAACGTGGCGGCGCTGCCGCTCGCCGCGGCCGGGCTGCTCAACCCGATGATCGCCGGCGCGGCCATGGCCTTCTCCTCGGTCTTCGTCGTCGCCAACAGCCTCCGCCTGCGCCGCTTCAAGCCCGGCGCCTGAGGAGGGGGGCGCGGATTCGTCGCCGGGTGACGGGTGCGTCGTGGTTGCTCGCGCAGTTCCCCGCGCCCCTGGCGGGGCTGATGCACAGCCCCTCTCTCTGACCTGCGGGGCGACCGCGAACGGTGGCCACCTCAAGCCCCTCCGGCGATTGAGGAGCGGGGGCCGGGGCGGAGCCCCTGGGGGTG
>NZ_WWIA01000247.1 GCF_009870065.1 Streptomyces sp. SID5785
CCCCCGCCACTCCCGCCCCGCTCCGCGTCGCCGTCATCGTCGGCTCGACCCGCGACGGACGCCTGAGCCCCACCGTCGGCAGCTGGTTCACCGCCCAGGCCGAGGCCCACGCCCCCACCACCCGCTTCGACGTCATCGACCTGGCCGACCTCGACCTGCCCGACCGGCATCCCGGCTGGGGCCACACCCGTACCCCGGAGCAGGCCGAGCTCGCCGCCCGCGTGGCCGACGCCGACGCCTACGTCGTCGTCACCCCCGAGTACAACCACAGCTTCCCCGCCCACCTCAAGCACTTCATCGACCTGCACCACACCGAATGGCAGGCCAAGCCCGTCGGCTTCGTCTCCTACGGCGGCGTCGCCGGCGGTCTGCGCGCCGTCGAGCAGCTGCGCCTCGTCTTCGCCGAACTGCACTGCACCACCGTCCGCGACGGCGTCAGCTTCCACCGCGTCACCGCCGACCACTTCGCCCCCTCCGGCCCCGCCCACGACCCCGAGGGCGCGGCCGGCGCCGCCAAGCTGATGCTCGACCAGCTCGACTGGTGGGCCCACGCACTGCGCACCGCCCGCGCCGCGCGCCCCTACTGAGGCACGTCCCCGGGCTCGGCGAGCACCATCTCGCGGTCCGACTTGGAGGGGTCGCCCGGATTCGGGACGGCCTCTCCGGTCAGGACGAACCCGAACTTGCGGTAGAAGCCCTCGGCCCGCGCATTGTCCTCGTGGACGTGCAACCGCACCCGCCGCAGCCCCTCGAGGCCCCGCGCCCACGCGACAGCCGCCTCGAACAGCTTCTCGGTCACCCCGATACCGCGCGCCTGCGGCCGCACGTACACGCCGACGAGCTGCACCTGCCGCTCCCGCACCGGCCGCCCGAAGAAGTCCTCGGTCCCGGCCTCCTCCACGAGCGCCACCACCGTGCCCACCCACCGGCCGTCCGCCGCGACCGCCACGAACTGCCGCGCCGACGTCCCGTGCGAGGCCCCCCGCGCCCGGTCCTGCCAGAACCCGTCCGGCCGCTCCAGCGCCTGCTCGTACGTCTCCAGGAACGCGATCGGGGCAGCCCCGTCCTTCAGCGCGGCCAGCCGCAGCTCCCGCACCGCCCGCCACTCCTCGCCCCGCACGGGCCTGATCTCGTAGTCCATGAGCGGCACCCTACGGGCCCGTAGTACCCGGGTACTACGGCATTTCCGCAGCTCGGTGCCCCGGACCGACGCGCCGCCCCGCCCCCGGACGGCACCGTGTCCCTCATGACGATCAGAGCTCAGGGCCTCACCAAACGGTACGGCGACAGGACCGTCGTCGACGACCTCACCTTCACCGTCGAACCCGGCACCATCACCGGCTTCCTCGGCCCGAACGGCGCGGGCAAGTCCACGACGATGCGCATGCTGCTCGGCCTCGACACCCCGACCGCGGGCCGCGCCACCCTCGGCGGCCGCTCCTACGCCGCACACCCCGCCCCGCTCACCGAAGCCGGGGCCCTTCTGGAGGCCAAGGCCGTCCACCCCGGACGCACTGCCTTCCACCACCTCATGGCCCTCGCCCACACCCACGGCATCCCGCGCTCCCGTGTCGAGCACGTCCTCGCGCTCACCGGCCTCACCGACATCGCCGGACGCCGCGTCAAGGGCTTCTCCCTCGGCATGGGCCAGCGGCTCGGCATCGCCGCCGCCCTCATCGGCGACCCGGCCACCGTCATCCTCGACGAGCCCGTCAACGGCCTCGACCCCGAGGGCGTCCTGTGGATCCGCACCCTCCTCAAGTCCCTCGCCCGCGAAGGCCGCACGGTCCTCATCTCCTCCCACCTCATGTCCGAGACCGCCCAGACCGCCGACCGGCTCGTCGTCATCGGCCGCGGCCGGCTCCTCGCCGACACCACCGTCGCCGACCTCGTCCGCACCTCGGGCGCCGCCTACGTCCACGTCGTCACCCCCGAGGCCGACCGGCTGCGCGGCCTGCTGCCCGCCTCCTGCGACCTCGCCGCCGACGCCCCCGACACCCTCCACGTGCGCGGCCTCACCGCACAGGACATCGGCCGGATCGCCGCCGCCCACGCCCTCCCCCTGCACGAACTCACCCCGCGCACCGCCTCCCTCGAGCAGGCCTTCATGGACCTCACCCAGGAGACCGTCGAGTACCAGGCGACCGCCCCCGTCACCCGCACCGGAGTCGCCGCATGAACACCGCCCCGCCCTACGCCCTCACCCCACGCCGCATCGTCACCTCCGAGTGGCACAAACTGCGCACCCTGCGCTCCACCTGGCTCACCCTCGGCCTCGCCGCCGTCCTCGTCCTCGCCGTCGGCATCGTCATGGGCTCCACCTACGACGGCGACGACGCGAACATCGACACCATCGTCTTCACCCTCTTCGGCACCCAGCTCTCCCAGCTCTGCCTCGTCGTCCTGGGCATCCTCGTCACCGCGGGCGAGTACGCGACCGGCCTCGTCCGCGCCACCATGGCGGCCGTGCCCCGGCGCCTGCCCGTCCTGTGGGCCAAGGCAGGCGTCTTCACGGCGACCGCCTTCACCGTCTCCTTCGCCGTGAACACCACCACGTTCCTCGTCGCCCAGATCTGGCTCGGCGACACCGACAAGGCCCTCGCCCTCACCGACCCGGGCGTGCTCGGCGCCCTCGCCGGAAACGCCGCGGGCATCACCCTGCTCAGCCTGCTCGCCCTCGCGCTGGGCGCCCTGTGCCGCTCGGTCCCGGCCGCGATCGGCGCGTTCATCGGCCTCGTCCTCATCCTCCCCGAGGTGCTCGGCATGATCAGCAACGACGCCGTGGCGAGCGCCGTACGGTACTTCCCGGCCAAGTCCGCCGAAGCGCTGGGCTCGATCGACAGCCTGACCGCGCACAACAGCCCGGCCACCGCCCTGCTCACGCTCGTCCTGTGGGCAGCCGCCGCCCTGGCCGCCGCCGCACTCCTCCTCAAGCGCCGGGACGTGTAGCCGAGGCCCCGCTAGGGTCGGTTCAGACCGGTCAGACCGGACCGCCCACCGCGCCGAGGAAGCCGATACCGGGCCGAGCCGAGGAAGCCGATCGTGATGACGCCGCACCCCCGCACCTCCCAGTTCCTGCACCGAGCCACCCAGCGCGTGCGCGCCCACGACCGGCGCCACCCCCTGGTCTGGGACCTGCTCCTGACCGGGTTCTGCGTCATCGCCGCCCTGATCGACTACGCGGGCGACGGCTGGAAGAACATCGCCCACAACACCCAGGTCCCCGGCCCGCTCGTCCTCACCCTCAGCATCGCCCTGTCCCTGCCGCTCCTGTGGCGCCGCAGTCACCCCCTGGCCGCGCTCACCGTCATGGTGGCCGCGGGCACGGTCAACAGCGCCACCGGCGCCGTCCTCCAGGCCGCCCTGCTCCAGCTGTTCGTCGTCTTCAACCTCGCGCTGCGCGCCCGCATCCGCACCCTGGTCCTCGCCGCCGCCCTCACGATGGTCCCGGTCCTCATCACCGTCGTCCGCTACCCGCGCGGCAGCTGGGACGCCCAGGTCGTTCCCCAACTGTGGTCGCTCGCCCTGGTCACCGCCCTCGGCATCGCCGTCCGCAGCCGCCAGGACTACACGGCCTCCCTCGTCGAACGCGCCCGCCGGCTCGAGACCGAACGCGACCAGCAGACCCGGCTCGCCGCCGCCGCCGAACGCGCCCGCATCGCCCGCGAGATGCACGACATCATCGGCCACAACCTCTCCGTCATCACCGGCCTCGCCGACGGCGGCTCCTACGCGGCCGCCCGCCATCCCGAACGCGCCGGGCAGGCCCTCACGGCGATCGCCGGCACCAGCCGTCAGGCCCTCACCGACCTGCGCCGCCTGCTCGACGTGCTGCGCGAGGACCTGCCCTCCGGCGCCGCCCCCGAGTTGGCCCCTCAGCCCGCCCTCGCCGACCTCACCGAACTCACCGACGGTGTCCGCGCCGCGGGCCTCCCCGTCCGCCTCACCCACGAGGGCAGCCCGGTCACCCCGCTGTCCCCCGCAACCCAACTCGCCCTGTACCGCATCGCCCAGGAGGCCCTCACCAACACCCTCAAGCACGGCGGCCCGCACGCCACCGCCGCCGTCACCCTCACGCACACCCCGGACACCACCACCCTCACCGTCACCGACACCGGCCGCGGCGGCACCCCGCCCGCGAGGAAGGGCGACGGCCGGGGCCTCACCGGAATGCGCGAGCGAACTGCCCTGTAGGACGGCACACTTGACGCGGGTCCGCAGCCCGAAGGCGGCTGGCGGGTCCAGGCCCGGATCCCCGTACAGAAGGAAACCGCCACGTGACCCCGGCGACCGCCCCGCCCACCACCTCGGTCCTCATCGTCGACGACCAGCCCATGCAGCGCTTCGGCTTCCGCATGCTCCTGGAGAGCCAGGACGACCTCCGTGTCGCCGGCGAGGCCGACACCGGCACGGACGCCGTCCGCAAGACCGCCGAACTCCGCCCCGACGTCGTCCTGATGGACATCCGCATGCCGGGCATGGACGGCATCGAGGCCACCCGCCGGATCATCGCCGGACACCACGCCCCGCGCGTCCTGATCCTCACCACGTTCGACATGGACGAGTACGCCTACGCGGGTCTGCGCGCCGGCGCCTCCGGATTCCTGGTCAAGGACGCACTCCCCGAGGAACTCCTCGCCGGGATCCGTGCGGTGGCCGCGGGCGACGCGGTCGTCGCCCCGAGCCTGACCCGCCGGCTCCTCGACGCGTACGCGCATCATCTGCCCACGCGACCCGGTGTTCCGGACTCCCCCGACCCGCGCATCGCCGGCCTCACCGACCGCGAACGCGAGATCCTCACCGTCATCGGCCAGGGCTGGACGAACACGGAGATCGCCCAGCGCCTCCACCTCGCCGAATCGACGGTGAAGACGCATGTCTCCCGCATCCTGGCGAAGACAGGTGCCAGGGATCGCGTGCAGGCCGTGATCGTCGCGTACGACGCGAAACTGGTGTCCCCGGAGGCCTGAAACGCAGAAAAGCCCGGACCGTATACCCGGTCCGGGCTTTCCCATCTATCAAAAATAGTTCGGCGGCGTCCTACTCTCCCACAGGGTCCCCCCTGCAGTACCA
>NZ_WWIA01000248.1 GCF_009870065.1 Streptomyces sp. SID5785
TTCGATCTCGAACCGCTGGTCGGTGCGGCGGTGGCCCTCGGTCAGCCCGAGGTCGTGGAACAGGGCCCCGACGTAGAGCAGTTCGGCGTCATGGCCGATGCCCTGCTCCCGGCCGCGCAGCGCCCCGAACAGGAAGACACGCCGGGAGTGGTCGTACAGCAGCGGCGACGCCGCGTCCCGGACGAGCTCGGTCGCCTCGCGCGCCAGCGCGCTGTCCGGGATCCGTACGCCTGCGATGACCTCGCTCATGACAGTGCTCCTGCCTCTCCTGGTGGGGCCGGCCCCTGCGGGTGCGGCCGGTGTCCCCTCCAGGCTCGGTCCCGGACGTACCCTGGTGCCATGTCCCTGGAGCCACCTGACCCACAGATCCGGACATCGGGGATCCGGGCCGCGCGGACCGCCCACCGGGTCGCGGTCCTCGTGTTCGACGGCGTGACCCTGCTCGACGTCAGCGGCCCCCTCGAGGTCCTCCACCAGGCGGGCCGACAAGGCCATCCGTACCTGCCCGTCCTGGTGTCCCCGCACGGCGGCGACGTCACGACGGCGTCCGGTCCCGTCCTGGCCCGGACCGTGCGGGCGGCCGACGCCGGAGCCGTCGACACGCTCGTCGTCGCGGGCGCCGACCTGCTCGCCGAGGACCCGGCCGACCCCGCGATCCTGGCGGCGGCGGCCGACCTCGCCGGGCGGGCGTCACGCGTCGCCTCCGTCTGCACCGGGGCCTTCGTCCTCGCCGGACTCGGCCTCCTCGACGGACGCCGCGCCACCACCCACTGGCGGCACGCCGCGGCCCTCGCCCGGCGGCACCCGCGCGTCCGGGTCGAGCCGGACGCCCTGCACGTCAGCGACGGCCGCTACGTGACCTCGGCCGGGATCAGCGCCGGCATCGACCTGGCACTCGCGCTCGTCGAGGACGACCACGGAGCGGACGCGGCACGCGCCGCCGCCCGCGAACTCGTCGTCTTCGTCCAGCGCCCGGGCGGCCAGTCCCAGTTCTCCACGGCGCTCGCCACCCCGCCGCCGCGCACGGACCCGCTGCGCGCCGTCACCCGCGCCGTGCTCGCCGACCCGGCGGCCGACCACGCGCTTTCGGCGCTGGCGGCCCTGGCCGCGGTGAGCCCCCGGCACCTGACCCGCCTGTTCCGCTCCGAGCTCGGCACGACACCGGCCCGCTGGGTCGAGCAGGTCAGGGTCGACCGCGCCCAGCAGCTGCTCCTCGACGGGCGCAGCGTCACCGCCGCCGCCCGGCTCAGCGGTCTCGGCAGCGACGAGACGCTCCGCCGCGCCTTCGCCCGCCATCTGGGCACGACACCGTCGGAATACCGCGAGCGCTTCACATCGACGCGGATCTGAATCCGTGAAGGAACGCAAAGACCGTGCGCGCACCGGAATTCCCGGCGCTTCCCCGGTCTGTTTTCCCGGGCCATTCGACCAGCTCACGCGTGGCCTTTCTGGAATGCCGGTCGACGCCTTCTCCATGCTTTCTCGAGGCTCGCTCTCCTCGGGGAATTCCGGCCTTGTCCGGGCCGTCGCCCCTCGTTAACGTCGCTGCCGGACCGGCGCACCAGCGCGCCGCGTCCCGGTGCGGACGAGGGCGCGGACGAGGGCGCGGACGAGGGCGCGGACGAGGGAGGGTGGTTCGGCATGACCGCTCATGGGCGAACAGGAGAGCAGGCCGGGCTGCTGCGGGAAGGGATGGACGCCCTGCACCGCGCCGACCCCGAACTGGCCCTGCTGCTCGACGCGGAGGTGCGCAGCCAGAACACCACCCTGGCGATGATCGCCTCGGCGAGCGCCGCCGCCCCTTCTGTCCTCGCCGCGTCCGGCGCCGCCCTGTCGAATGTCACGGCCGAGGGATATCCGGGCCACCGCTATCACCCGGGCGCCGCCCGCTTCGACGCGATCGAACGCATCGCGGTGGACCGGGCCAAGGAACTGTTCGGCGCCGCGTACGCCAACGTGCAGCCGCATTCCTGCTCCTCCGCCAACCAGGCCGTGCTGTCCGCGCTCCTTCCGCCGGGCGGCACCCTGCTCGGACTCGACCTGGACGCCGGCGGGCACCTGACCCACGGCTCCGGCGCCTCGGTCACCGGGCGCCACTACCGGGCCGTGCACTACGGCCTCGACGCCGCCGGCCGGATCGACTTCGGGCAGGTCGCCGCGCTCGCCGCCGAACACCGGCCCGGCGTGCTCATCGCCGGCGCCAGCGCGTACCCCCGCACCATCGACTTCGAGCGCTTCCGTGCCATCGCCGACACCGTCGGCGCCTATCTCCTCGCCGACATCTCGCACATCGCCGGACTCGTCGCGGCGGGGGAGCACCCCAGCCCGGTCGACGTCGCGCACCTCACCACCGCGTCCACGTACAAGCAGCTCGCGGGTCCTCGGGGCGGGATCATCCTCAGCGGCAGCGAACACCGGACACCCGGTCCCGACGGGCGCACCCCGCTGTCCCGGCTGATGCAGCGGGCGGTCTTCCCTCAGTCGCAGGGCACGCCGAGTCCCGCCTCCATCGCGGCGAAGGCGCGGGCCTTCGCGCTCGCCGCCGAGCCCGGCTTCCGGGAGACCGCGCGGCTGACCGTCACCGGCGCTGCCGCTCTCGCCGACGAGCTGGCCGGACTGGGGCACCGCGTGCTCACCGGCGGCACCGACAACCACATGGTTCTGCTCGACATCAACGACTTCGGGCTCAGCGGCGTCGTCGCCGAACGCGCCCTGGAGGAGTGCGGGATCCTCGCCAACCGCAACCGCATCCCCGGCGACACCAAGCCGCCCCTGGTCACCAGCGGCCTGCGCCTCGGCACCAACATCCTCGCGCAGCGCGGCATGGGGCCCGACCAGGTACGCCGCTGCGCCCGTCTGGTGCACGCCGTGCTGACCGCCACCGTCCCGCTCGGCGACACCGCCTACCGGATCGATCCCGAGCGCGCCGCCGGATTCCGCGCGCAGGTGCGGGCGCTGTGCGCGCGTCACGCGCTGCCCCTGGACGTACCCGTTCCCGGCGGGCAGCCCGGCACGGACCGGCCCGTGCCCCACGCGGTCCACCCGTGACGGCCGGCGCGGCACCCCGCGGTCCGGTGGTCTATTGGCACAGCGCAGGCCACCTCCGCCCCACCCCTGGCTGAGCCATTGGCCCAGCTGCTCCGCGCTCTGTTGAACCGTCGGCCGTGCGAATGGTGAGATGAGTGCGTCGATGGCGCTGCGGATCCTCCGGGATCTCCGCGGCGCCTTTCTCGTGTGCGGACAGGTCGAGGGACCGAGAGGGGCGGGGCAACGTGCTGAAGAGGGCGTTCGTGGCGCCGGATCCGGGGCGGATCCGGCTGCGGTTCGCGAGCCGCGCGGTGCTGGGCATCGGGCTCGCCGTCGCGCTGTGCGGAGCCGTCGGGCACTCGCTGGCGGCGGCCGTCACCGGCGGCCTCGCCGCGCTGCTCGCCCTGTTCACGGTCACCGACCCGACGGTGCGCGGCCAGGCCACGACGACCGCCCTCCTTCCGGCCGTCGGACTCCCGGTCCTGGCGCTCGCCGCCGTGCTGCACGACGTGCCCGTCGCCCGCGACCTGGTCTTCCTCGGCACCGTCGGCGCCGGGGTGTACGCCCGCCGCTGGGGCCCGCGCGGACACGCGCTCGGCGTGTTCGCGTTCATGATGTTCTTCGCCACCCAGTTCCTGCACACCGTCCCCGGCCAGCTCCCCGAGCTGTACGCCGCGGTGCTCCTGTCCCTCGCCACCGCCGCCGCCGTGCGCTTCGGCGTGTGGTGCTACGAGCGCCGGATCCCGGCGCCGCCCGCCGTCGCACCGCCCGCGGGCGGCACCGGCCTGCGACGGATCACGACCCGGCAGGCCGTCCAGGCGACCGTCGGCGCTGCCTTCGCGCTCGGCGTCGGCCAGGCGCTGTCCGACCAGCGGTGGTACTGGGCCGTGGGCGCCACCTGGTGGGTGTTCGTCGCCACCACCTCGCGCGGCGAGACCGTCGTCCGCGGATTCCGGCGCTTCCTCGGGACCGTGCTCGGCATCGTCCTCGGGTTCGCGCTCGCGGTGCCGCTGCACGACGTGCCCGTGGCCGCGGCCGCCGTCGTCGCGGTGAGCGTCTTCGGGATCTTCTACACCGCGCACGTCTCGTACACCTGGATGATGATCGCGGTCACCGCGATGGCCAGCATGCTCTACGGTCTGCTCGGCGTCCTCGACCCGGCGCTCCTCGCGCTGCGGGTGAGCGAGACGGCCGTCGGCTCGCTCGGGGCCGTGCTCGCCGTGCTCCTCGTCCTTCCCGTCACCACGCACGCCGTCACCGACGCCTGGGTGGAGCGTGCGCTGCGCTGCGTCCACGCCTGCACCGCCGAGGCCGCCGCCCGGCTGGCCGGCGACCCGGACGCGGACCCGGCACCCCGCGTCGCCGAGCTGGAGACGCTCCTCGGCCGGGTCCGGCTCTCCCTCAACCCGCTGGTGCACCCGCTCAGCCCGATGAAGGCCCGCCGCGGCCGGGCCCGGCAGGTGCTCGCCCTGCTCGACGACTGCGCGCGCGAGGTCCGCGGGCTCGCCTCGGTCGCCGCCGACCCGGAGGCCTCGCACGACGCCCGTCTCGCCGCCGCCTGCTGGCGCGTCGAGGCGTCCGTCGAGGCGCTCACCGCCCCGGGCCCCTACCCCCGCCACGGTGTCGCCCTCGCCCCGCAGGGCGTGGAGGGGGAACCGGTCCTGGCCCACCTGCACGCCCTCGAGCAGGCCCTCGTCGACCTGGCGGTGCCGCTGCGCGGCGCACGCCGGGTGACCGCGGGCGCCTGAGCCGCCCGGCCGCTGCGGCGCGGGGGCCGGCCGCCGCTTCCCCGGCCCCGCTCGGACCCGCTGCTACGGTCGGCGGGGCAGGGGCACCCGGGCCCGTGCGCCGAAAGGGGAATCAGTGAGCGGCAGCCAGGCAGGACGCGCGTACATCGGATCCTTCACGGCGGCGGGCGGCCCCGGTGTCGTCACGGCCGCCGTCGATTCCGCCGACGGCGCGCTCACGCTCCTCGACGCCACGGACGCCCTGCCCGACCCGTCCTACCTGGCCCTCGCCGGCGGGCTCCTCTACGCGGTCAGCGAGACCGCGCAGGGCGCCGTCGCCGCGTTCCGCACGGACGCCGTGAGCACCGCCCTGGCCGCACCGGCCGCGCCCGTCGACGGCGCGGGCCCGACCCACCTGACCGTGTGGGGCGACCACGTCCTCACCGCGAACTACGGCTCCGGCAGCGTCTCCACCGTGCCGCTGCGCGCCGACGGCACCCCCGACCCGGCCCTGCGCGACGTGCTCCACCACACCGGCTCGGGCCCGCACCCGCAGCGCCAGCAGGGCCCGCACGCCCATCAGGTCCTGGTCGACCCGAGCGGCCGCTGGGCCGTCAGCGTGGATCTCGGCACCGACTCGGTCCGCGTCTGCGCCCTCGTCGACGGACACCTCACCCCGCACCACGAGACCGCCCTGCGGCCCGGCTCGGGCCCCCGCCACCTGGCCTTCCACCCCTCGCGTGCCTACGTCTACGTCCTCAACGAGCTCTCCCCGACGCTCACCGTGTGCCGCTGGGACACCGCCGACGGCATCCTCAAGCCGCTCACCGAGGTGCCCGTGCTGCCCGGCGCCCCGCGCGGCGACGCCTACCCGTCCGAGGTCGTCGTCGCGCCGGACGGCCGTTTCCTGTGGACGGCGACCCGCGGCGAGGACGTCATCTCCGTCTTCGCGCTCGACTCCTCCGGCGAGGAACCCGTCCTGCGCGCCACCGTCCCCAGCGGTGGTCACTGGCCCCGCGACCTGGCCCTCCACCCGAGCGGCCGGTTCCTCTACGCGGCCAACGAGCGCTCGGGCGACATCACCTGGTTCACCGTGGACCCGGAGACCGGGGAGCCCGCGCGCGGCGGTTCCGTGCGGGTGCCGGCGGCCTCATGCGTGGTCTTCGGCCCGACCGGCTGACGGACCGGCCGCACACGCCGAGGGGCCCGGGACCTGTACGGTCCCGGGCCCCTTCTCGGTGTCCCGCTCAGCTGCCGGAGGCCACCGGCTGCGGCGTGATCCCGAGCGCGGCCGTGTACTTGACCAGCGCGAGCTTGCCCATGGCCGGGTACGCGCCGAGCGGCTCGGCGGCCGCGCAGCCCGCGTCCTCGGCGGCGGCCGCGAGGACGCTCGCGTCCAGCTCGGGGCCGATCAGGTACGGGGCGAGCGCGAGCTGCTGGGAGCCCGAGGCCCGCAGCTGCTCGGCGGTCGCGGAGACGGCGCCCTCGGCGTCCAGAGCGGCCGCGATCACCGGGACGGCGAGCCGCGCCGCGAGCAGCATGCCGGTGATGCCGGCGGCCTGCACCGCCTCCTCACCACCCACCGTCGCCAGGACGATGCCGTCGGCGGCCGTGGCCACGGTGAACAGCCGGGCGCGGTCGGCGCGCGCCAGACCCGCCTCCGACAGACGCACGTGCAGCCCCTCCGCGAGCAGCGGGTGCGGGCCGAGGACGTCGGTCAGCTCGGCCGGGACGCGGCTGTCCGCGATGCCCTGCCGGATCTGCCGGATCTGCGCGTTGTCCGGGCCCGCGAGCAGCGGGACGACGACGGCGACGGGGCCCTCGGGCTCCTTCGCCTCGACACCGGCGGCCACGGCCTGCTCGTACCGCGCCGTGCGCTCCTTCGCGGCGTGTGCGAGCACGGACGCGAGCGACGGGAACTCGGCGGACACCGGGAAGTCGGTGACCTCACCCTCGACGAACCCCACCCGGGCGTCCAGGCCCGGCAGCTCCGAGCGCGCGATGCTCACGACCTCGTCGGCGAGCATGCGCGTGGCGGCGCTGGGCGTGCCCGGGACCGCGAGAACGAGGGACGGTGCACCCTCGGGGGCGGCCACGGGTTCCGGACGGCGGTGCCGTCCGGGCTGTCGGGGTCGCGGCATTCGTACAGGCAGGCCGGATGCGGGCCCAGTGGGGGAGCTCATGGCGCCGCATGCTACTGGCTCTCCCGGCATCCTTGTTCGGTCAGGGGGCAGCTGAGCGGTATCCGTCCGCGATTGTCTGTTCAGTCGCGTACAGAGTGAATGTCCGCTTCTGGCGCGATGTGTTGGACTACCGGCCCGGGTGCCCGGCTTCCGGTGTGACGGCTACGGGACGTGCAGCAGCCGTCCGTCGCTCGGCAGCCGCAGGCCGTCCCCGGCCAGGGCCGCCGCGAGCACCAGCGCCCCGTGCAGCGGATCGCCCGCGGCGCTCACCACGGTGGCCTGCGGCAGCAGCGCCGCGAGCTCCGCCCGCAGCGGGGCGAGGAGCGGCTCGCCCGTCTTGAACAGCCCGCCGGT
>NZ_WWIA01000249.1 GCF_009870065.1 Streptomyces sp. SID5785
CGAGCGGGCGGCGGCCACCGGGATCCGGTTCGGCGCCTGCCCGGCCGCGGAGCACCTCCCCGAGCCGGTCACCTGCGGCACCGTCACCGTGCCGCTCGACTACGCCCGGCCCGACGGCCGGACGATCCGGCTCACGGTCAGCCGGATCAGGGCCACCGGCCGGGCGGGCGGCGAGAAGGTGGCCCGGCAGGGCTCGTTCGTCTTCAACCCGGGCGGCCCCGGCGGCAACGGCATGTACTTCCCGCTCGCCGGGATGATGTCCGAGTGGAAGCGCATCGGCGCCGCCTACGACCTCGTGGGCTACGCGCCGCGCGGCGTGGGCCGCTCCGCGCCGCTGTCCTGCCGGGACCCGAAGGACCCGAGGGACCCGAACAACACGGCCGGGGGCCCGACGCAGGCGCCGACGTACCCCTCGCAGGCGGACAAGCAGGAACGGATCGCCCGTGCGAAGGCGTACGCGCGCGGCTGTGCGCGGCGCAACCCGGACCTGGAGCACTACACGACGCAGAACAACGCCCGCGACCTCGACGTGCTGCGGGCCGCGCTGGGCGAGCGGCGGCTCACGTACATGGGCGCCTCCTACGGGACGTACATCGGGGCCGTGTACGCGACGCTGTTCCCCTCGCACGTGCGGCGGATGGTCTTCGACTCGGCGGTCGACCCGTCGCCGGGGAACGTCTGGTACGGCAACAACCTCGCGCAGTCGGCCGCGTTCGAGCAGCGATGGGCCGACTTCCGCGCCTGGGTGGCCCGGCACGACGACACGTACGGTCTCGGCACGACGCCCGAGGCGGTGCAGCGCGCGTACGAGGAGGTGCGGGCGGAGCTCGCGCGCACGCCGGCCGGCAAGAAGGTCGGCCCGGGCGAGCTCCAGTCGGCGTTCCTCCAGGCCGGCTACTACGACGACTACTGGCCGCTGCGGGCGCTGGCCCTGTCCGAGTACCGTGCGGGCAACCCGGAGCCGCTGATCGCCCAGGCCGCGCCAGTGTCCTCGGACATCGCGGCGAAGGAGAACGAGAACGCGAGCGCCGTCTACACGGCCGTCGAGTGCAACGACGCGCCCTGGCCGACCGACTTCCGCACCTGGGACCGGGACAACACGCGGCTCGCGCGCGTCGCCCCGTTCGAGACGTGGGACAACGTCTGGACGAACCTGCCCTGCGCCTACTGGAGCGGCCCGCGGCAGCAGCCGACGGACGTGCGGACGCTGCCGGGCGCACTGCCGCCCACGCTGATCCTCGCCGCCGAACGCGACGCGGCGACCCCGTACGCGGGGGCGAAGGAGATGCACCGGCGGATCGCCGGATCGGTGCTCGTGACCGAGCGGGACGCGGGCACGCACGGGATCGGCGGCGGCACCAACGCCTGCGTCAACGGGCACCTGGACGCCTACGTCCTCGACGGGCGGCTGCCCGCACGACGGTCCGCGTCCTGCGCGGCGCACGCCGAACCGGCCCCGCTGGGCTCGGGCGGACCGCCCGAGCGGGCCGTGCGCGCCCGGTGACACAGGTGAGGGGCGGGGCCGCGCGCCCCGCCCCTCACCGCGTGTGCGCTGGTGCTCAGGCCAGTCCGGCGACCAGGTCGGCGACGCTCTTGCGGCGGCCCGTGTAGAAGGGGACCTCCTCGCGCACGTGCCGACGGGCCTCGGAGCCGCGCAGGTGGCGCATGAGGTCGACGATGCGGTCGAGCTCGTCGGCCTCGAAGGCGAGGATCCACTCGTAGTCCCCGAGCGAGAACGAGGCGACCGTGTTGGCCCGCACGTCCGGGTAGCCGCGGGCCATCTTGCCGTGGTCGGCGAGCATCGTGCGGCGCTCGTCGTCGGGGAGCAGGTACCACTCGTAGGAGCGCACGAAGGGGTAGACGGAGACGTAGTTGCGGGGCGTCTCGTCGGCCAGGAAGGCCGGGATGTGCGAGCGGTTGAACTCGGCGGGGCGGTGCAGCGCCATGTTCGACCAGACCGGCTCGAGGGAGCGGCCGAGCTTCGTGCGGCGGAAGAGGTTGTACGCCTCCTGCAGCTGGTCGGCGGTCTCGGCGTGCCACCAGATCATGAGGTCGGCGTCGGCGCGCAGGCCCGACACGTCGTAGGTGCCGCGGATCGTCACGTCCTTCGCGGCGAGCTGGTCGAACAGCTCCTGGACCTCGTCCGCGTAGCCCGCACGGTCCTCCGGCAGGACGTCCTTCAGCCTGAAGACGGACCAGAGGGTGTAGCGGATGACCTCGTTGAGGTCCTTGGCCAGCTTGCCCTTGTTGGGGATCCGGGCGGCCTCGGGGGCCGTGGTGTCGTCGCTCATGCCCTTATTCTCCCGCTCCGCCGTGCAGGCTCTGCACCGGGTTCGCCTCCAGCTCCGTGCGGCCGCTCGCGTCGCCGGAGAGCTCGTCCACGGCGGCGTACGCGCTCGCGATGCAGGCCGGGACGCCGACCCCGTCGTAGGCGGCGCCGCACAGCGCGAGACCGGGCAGCCGGCCGGTGAATCCACGGATCCGGGCGACCCGGTCCGTGTGCCCGACCGGGTACTGGGGCAGTCCGTCCTGCCAGCGCGTGACGTGCGAGGCGACCGGTGCGGCGTCGAGCCCGGTGGCCTCGCGCAGGTCGTGACGGGCCACGTCGACGAGGTCGGCGTCGTCACGGCCGAGGTCCTTCTCGTCGCCGTACCGGCCGACGGAGGTGCGCACCACGGTCAGGCCGGGGTTCTCCCCGGCGATCCAGCCCCACTTGTGGGAGGCGAAGGTGGCGGCCTTGATGGTGTGCCCGTCGACCGGCGGCACGAGGAACCCGCTGCCCTCGGGCAGGCGCGCGGACTCCGTGCGGTAGGCGAGCGTGATCAGGGCCATGGAGGCGTACTCGATGCCGCGCAGCTCCTGGGAGGCCATGGGCGCGGCGGTGCGCAGCAGACCGGCGGCGGGCGCGGCGGGCAGCGCGACGATCACCTGGTCGGCGTCGTAGGTGCGGCCGGACTCGGTGTCGACGCGCCACTGCCGCTCGGTGCCGCGCGCGCCGAGCGTGACGGCGCGCTCGCCGAGGACGATCCGGCCGCCCTTGCGGCGCACCGACTCGGCGACCGCGTCGGGCAGCGTGCCGACGCCGCCCTCGATGCCCATGAAGACCGGGCCGGCCTGCTGGGCGCGGGCGGTCTTCTCCTGGAGCGCGCGGACGGCCGCCGTGAGCGAGCGGTGGTGGCGGGCCTCGGCGAACAGCTGGGGCACGGCGCTGCGCAGGGAGATCCGGTAGGCGTCGCCCGCGTAGACGCCCCCGAGCAGCGGTTCGACGAGACGGTCGACGACCTCGCGGC
>NZ_WWIA01000250.1 GCF_009870065.1 Streptomyces sp. SID5785
CGCCCACCGCGGCACCAGCGGCTACCGTCCCGAGCACACCCTGGGCTCCTACCAGCTGGCGCTCGAGATGGGCGCCCACGTCATCGAGGCCGGCGACGTCGTCCCCACCAAGGACGGCCACCTCGTCCTGCGGCACGAGCCGGAGATCGGCGGCACGACCGACGTCTCCGCGCACCCGGAGTTCGCCTCGCGCAGGACCACGAAGGTCATCGACGGGGTCTCCACCACCGGCTGGTTCACCGAGGACTTCACGCTCGCCGAGCTCAAGACCCTGCGGGCCACCGAGCGCATCCCGGCCAACCGCCCGCACAACACGCTGTACGACGGCCGCTGGGAGATCCCCACCTTCGAGGAGGTGCTCACGTGGCGCGCGAAGGCGAGCAAGGAGCGCGGTCGTGAGGTCTGGATCCACGTCGAGACCAAGCACCCCACCTACTTCCGCACGATCGGTCTCGGTCTCGAGGAGCGCGTCGCCAAGCTGCTGCGCGCCCACGGTCTGCACAGGAAGAACTCGCCGGCCTTCCTGCAGTCCTTCGAGCCGACCAGCATCCAGCGCCTGAACAAGCTCGTCGGCAACCCGCTCGTGGTGCTGCTCTCCACGGCGGACTCCCGCCCCGCCGACTTCGTCGCGAACGGCGACCCGCGCACCGTGGCCGACCTCATCACCCCCAAGGGCCTCAGAGAGATCGCCGGCTACGCCCAGGGCATCGGCCCCACGCTCGACCTGGTCATCCCGAAGGACAAGAGCGGCAAACTCCTCGAACCGACCACCCTGGTCAAGGACGCGCACGCCGCCGGGCTGCTCCTGCACCCGTACACGATGCGCAACGAGAACACCTTCCTGCCCGCCGACTTCAGGAAGGGCACCGACCCGAACGCGTACGGCGACGCCTTCGGCGCCTTCCGGACCTACTTCGCGACCGGCATCGACGGCATCTTCACCGACAACTGCGACACCGGCCTGCTCGCCCGCGAGGACTTCGTCAACGGCTGACCCGCCGATCCCGGTTGGAGTGAGACGCGGCCGCCCCGGCAACCGGACGCCGGGGCGGCCGCGTCCCGCCGTGCATGATCCACGACACCGTCCTCGCCGCCCTGCGCCCGCTGCTCGCGGCGGAGGCCCGCGCCGAACTGCCCGGCGACGGCCACGCCGACCTCGAGCAGGCCGTCTGGCTCCGCCTCCTGGAGCGCGTCGACAGCCAGGGACCGCCTCCGGACCTCGCCGCCTGGCTCATCGCGGCGGTCCGCGCCGAGGCCCGCCGGCACCGCCGCACCGCGGACCACGAGCGGCCCTACGCCGGCGAACCGGTCGCCGACGAGCCCGCCGCCACGGACCCCGAGCACCGCGCCCTGACCCGCGAGCGGGCCCGTGCCCTGCATTCGGCCGTACGCCGCCTCCCCGGCCGCTGCCCGCGTCTCATCGGTGCGCTCCTGTCACCCGAAGACCTCACTTACCGTGAAATCGCAGGCGAGTTGGGTATCTCACAAGGCAGTCTTGGGCCGGAACGTTCCAGATGTCTGGGATGCCTGCGCAGAATCCTGCCCGCCGAGGTTGCGCCGAGGGGTCGCCGGGGAAAAGGGTGAGGGACAACCGGCGGACAGGTGAGCGGGAGGCATGCACACATGGGCATGAGCGTGACCATCTCTGCGGCGACCGAAGCGGACGCCGAGCAGATCCTCAAGCTGCAGTACCTCTGCTACCAGAGCGAGGCGCAGCTCTACGGGGACTACTCGATCGAGCCGCTCACGCAGTCCCTCGACTCGGTCAGGGCCGAACTGACCGGCGGCACCGTCCTGGTGGCCCGCCTCGGTGACGAGGTGGTGGCCTCCGTGCGCGGCTCGGTGGACGCCGACGGCACCGCCCGCATCGGCAAGCTGATCGTCCACCCGCGCATGCAGCGGCACGGCCTCGGCGGCCGGCTGCTCGGCGCCATCGAGTCCGCCCTCGGTACCGCGGGCGCGGCCCGGCGGTTCCAGCTGTTCAGCGGTCACCGCAGCGAGCACAACCTGCGGCTGTACCGCAAGCACGGCTACACGACGGTCGACACCCGGCAGGTCGACGAGCGGCTCACGCTCGTCACCCTCGCCAAGGACGCCCAGGGTCTCGACGCGGCGGCGCTCGCCACGAGCGCCTGAGCGCCGGCTCAGCCCGCGGAGTCCTCCGGCTGCTGCCGCAGCACGCCCTTGCGCAGCCAGTACATGGCGGTCAGCGGCAGCAGCACCGGAATGAACAGATAGCCGATCCCGAAGTCCGACCAGACCGTCGCGTCCGGGAACGCGGACGGCTCGACGAGCGTCCACGCCCCGACGATCAGCACCCCGGCCAACTCCAGGCCGCAGCACACGAACGCGGCGCGGCGCGCCGTGTCGCCGCCGCGCACCAGCGAGTACGTGATGAACCCGTAGACGAGTCCGGCCACCGCCGACAGCGAGTAGGCGAGCGGAGCCCTGCCGAAGTCCGTCGAGATCTGCACGGCCGAGCGCGACACCGCGCCGACGACCATCACCCCGTACAGCCACACGAGCAGCATCCCGGGACCGCTGATCAGCCGCCGCCGGCCGCCCGTCGCCGGACCGGTCGGACCCGCGCCCGTGTGCTGTCCGGCGCCGGTGTTCTTCTCCGAGGAGGTCACAGCCACCTCATCCTCCCCAGATGTCGTAGAGCCGCACTTCGAGGACCGCGAGGACCACACCGCCCGCGGCGACCGTCACCGAACCCCAGCGGGTCCGCTCCGCCAGCGACATGAACCCGACGGCGGGGACGCACGCGAACGCCCCGATCAGATACGCGACGAAGATCGTCGTGCCCTGGTCCGGCTTCTCGCCCCGCGCCAGCTGCACGATCCCGACCACCAGCTGCAACAGCGCCAGCGCCGACACCACGGCCATACCGATGAAGTGCCAGTCCTTCGTCGGCTGGTCGCGGTACGCGGCGAACCCGCACCACGCGGCGAGCGCGAGCGCGGCGAGACCCGTCACCAGGGTCAGGACATCAAGCATGGGCCAGACCCTATTACGGGACAGAAGGCCCGCCGCGCCCGGCCCCGGAGCGCCCCCGTACGCTCAGGAACCATGGAGACGACCGCCGACGCCCTGCTGTTCGACAACGACGGAACGCTGCTGTCCTCCATCGAGTCCGTGTACCGCTGCTGGACCCGCTGGGCGCAGGAGTACGGGATCACCGCCGACGACTTCGCGGGCGTCACCCTGCACGGCCGCACCACCCCGGAGATCGTGGCCGACCTGCTGCCCGCCGAGCGGGTCGGCGAGGCCGTCGCCCGCATCGACCGGCTGGAGGTCGAGGACGTCGCGAACGGCGGCATCACCGTGCTGCCCGGCACCGCACGGCTGCTCGCCGCGCTCCCCGAGGGCAGCTGGGCCGTCGTCACCTCCGCCACCCGCCGGCTCGCCGGGGCCCGGCTGGCCGCCGTCGGCATCAGGCCGCCGCTGCTGATCGCGGGGGACGACGTCACGCGCGGCAAGCCGGACCCCGAGCCGTTCCTGCTCGCTGCCGGGAAACTCGGGGCCGATCCCGCGCGCTGCGTCGTGTTCGAGGACGCCCCGGCGGGGCTCGCCGCCGGTCGCGCGGCCGGGATGCGGACCGTGGCGTTGACCACAACGCACCAGGCGCACGAGCTGACCGCCGACGCCGTCGTCGACGACCTCTCGGCCGTGTCAGTACTGGCCACGGCGGCCGGCCTGCGGATCACCGCGGGCGCCTGACGGGCCCGGCGCCCCCGTCCAGGGCTGTCCGCTATACGGACAGCGGGCGCCGGACACCGTCACCTGTCTGCTTTACTTGCCGCATGACCACGACGAGCAGCCGCATCCTTGCGACCGAGGCGACCATGACGCCCGGTGCTCGTTGTATGTGTCGAATGTGCGCCTTCTGAGGGCCCCCGCACCACCAGTTCTCGCGCCCCGAAGCGAGACTCGGTCTGCCCGCGCACTGTGTCACGTACTGGTCCCAGTACCCGCTCCCCGTCGAGAGCGAGAGCACCCCGCGCCCGGACTCACCGTTCCCGAATGAATGCCCCGTGCCCGGCGACACCCCTGCCGCGCACTCGACAGTGACGGAAACCCACGTGATCACCACCCAGGGCCTCACCAAGGTCTACCGCTCGAGCGGCCGCGAGGTCACCGCCCTCGACGGCGTCGACCTGCACGTCCGCGAGGGCGAGGTGTACGGCGTCATCGGCCAGTCCGGCGCCGGCAAGTCCTCCCTCATCCGCTGCGTCAACCTCCTGGAACGCCCCACCTCCGGCACCGTGACGGTGGCCGGCCAGGACCTCACCGCGCTCGCCGGCCGCGGCACCCGCGCCGGCAAGCAGCTCCGCGAGGCCCGCAGCCGCATCGGCATGGTCTTCCAGCACTTCAACCTGCTCTCCTCGCGCACCGTCCAGGACAACATCGAGCTGCCGCTCGAGATCCTCGGCAAGTCGGGGAAGGAACGTTCGGCCAAGGCGCTCGAACTCCTCGACCTCGTCGGCCTCGCCGACAAGGCCAAGGCCTACCCGGCCCAGCTCTCCGGCGGCCAGAAGCAGCGCGTCGGCATCGCCCGCGCCCTCGCCGGTGACCCGAAGGTGCTGCTCTCCGACGAGGCGACCTCCGCCCTCGACCCGGAGACCACCCGCTCCATCCTGCAGCTCCTGCGCGACCTCAACCGCCAGCTCGGCCTGACCGTCCTGCTCATCACGCACGAGATGGACGTCGTCAAGACCGTCTGCGACTCCGCCGCCCTCATGGAGCGCGGGCAGATCGTCGAGTCCGGCACCGTCAGCGAGCTCCTCGCGACCCCCGGCTCCGAACTCGCCGCCGCGCTCTTCCCGGTCGGCGGCGACGCCTCCGGCGCGGACCGCACCGTCATCGACGTCACCTTCCACGGCGAGTCCGCGACGCAGCCGGTCATCTCGCAGCTGTCGCGCACCTACAACGTCGACATCTCGATCCTGGGCGCCGCGATGGACACCGTCGCCGGCAAGCAGGTCGGCCGCATGCGCATCGAACTGCCCGGCCGCTACGAGGACAACGTCGTGCCGATCGGATTCCTGCGCGAGCAGGGCCTCCAGGTCGAACGCGTCCAGGGCGACCCCCGCCACGACGAGCCGTCCGTACTGCTGAAGGAAGGTGTCACCAAGTGACCTGGTCGGAGATGCAGCCGCTGCTGTCCCAGGCGTGTTGGGACACCCTCTACATGGTCGGCTGGTCCACGCTGATCGCCATCGTCGGCGGACTCCCGCTCGGCGTCCTGCTGGTCCTCACCGACCGCGGCGGCCTGCTGCAGAACGCCCTCGTGAACAAGGTCATCGGCCAGGTCGTCAACATCGTCCGCTCGATGCCCTTCATCATCCTGATGGTCGCGCTCATGAGCTTCACCCGCGCGGTCGTCGGCACGACCATCGGCCGCGAGGCCGCCATCGTGCCGCTCGCCATCGGCGCCATCCCGTTCTTCGCCCGGCTCGTCGAGACCGCCGTGCGCGAGGTCGACGGCGGCCTCGTCGAGGCCGTGCAGTCGATGGGCGGCAACACCTGGACCGTCGTGCGCAAGGTCCTCGTCCCCGAGTCGCTGCCCTCCCTGATCTCCGCCACCACCACGACGATCGTCGCGCTCATCGGCTACTCCGCGATGGCCGGCACCGTGGGCGCCGGCGGTCTCGGCGACATCGCGATCCGCTACGGCTACCAGCGCTTCGAGGGCAACCTCATGTGGATCACCGTCGCCGTCCTCGCGGTCGTCATCTCGCTCATCCAGTTCGCCGGCGACAGCGGGGCCCGGGTCCTGCACCGCCGCGCGGGCAAGGGCGGCGAACCACTCCGGTTCCGCCTGCTCGGCGGCTTCCTGCCCGGCGGCCCCGCCGCCGCGCAGGCCGCCACCGGCAAGACCACCCGCTGACCCCACCCGCCGCATCCCTGACTCCCCGTCCCCCGGCGGGTTGCACCACCCTGGAGAAAGGCACTTTTCGTGCGTAACACCACCAAGATCACCGCTGCTGTCCTCGCCACCGGCGCGCTCACCCTGGGCCTCACGGCCTGCGGCTCCGACAAGGGCGACACCAAGGCCAAGGCCTCGGACACCCTGGTCGTCGCGGCCACCCCCGTGCCGCACGCCGAGATCCTCGACTACATCAAGGACAACCTGGCGAAGAAGGAAGGCCTCAACCTCGAGGTCAAGGAGTTCACGGACTACGTCCAGCCGAACAACGCCACCGAGGACGGCTCCGTCGACGCCAACTACTTCCAGACCCAGCCCTACCTGGACGACTTCAACAAGAAGAACGGCACCCACCTCGAGTCCGTCGCCACGGTCCACCTCGAGCCGCTCGGCCTCTACTCGAAGAAGGCCAAGAAGGTCGAGGACCTCGCCAAGGGCGGCACCATCGCCGTCCCGAACGACGCCGACAACGAGAGCCGCGCCCTGCGCTTCCTCGCCTCGACCGGTGTCATCTCCCTGAAGAAGGGCGCCGAGGCCACCGCCACCCCGGCGGACGTCGCCAAGAACCCCAAGGGCCTGAAGTTCAAGGAGGTCGAGGCGGCGCAGACCCCGCGCTCCCTCGAGGACGTCGACGGCGCGGTCATCAACGGCAACTACGCCATCGGCGCCGACCTCAAGCCCGCCAAGGACGCGCTCGCCCTCGAGTCGACGAAGAACAACGCGTACAACAACGTGCTCGCGGTCAAGAAGGGCAGCGAGTCCGACCCCCGCGTCAAGAAGCTCGCGAAGCTCCTCACCTCGCCCGAGGTGAAGAAGTTCATCGAGGACAAGTACAAGGGTTCCGTCCTGCCCTCGTTCTGATACCTCATCACTTCTTGACACGTCCACGATGCGGTTTCATGGGGGCCGCACCCGGCAACGGGTGCGGCCCCCCTGTGCAGTGACGTGCCTTCATGCTGCATGCTGGGCACTCACCCCGGCCGGCACGAGGGACGAACAGGCGGCCACGAAGGTTACGGAGCGGCGCATGACGAACACCTTCCCCGAGATCTCCATCAGCACGGAGCGCTTGGTGCTGCGTCCGCTCGACGAGGACGACGTCCCCGCCCTCGCGGAGATGATGAACGACGAACTGGTCGCCGCCTGGACGTCCGTGCCGCAGCCCTTCACCGAGGACGGCGCACGCCGCTGGATCAGCCACCACGCACCCCGCCAGCGCACCTCGGGCCAGGGCCTCGACCTCGCCGTCACCGAGTTCCTGACCCAGCGTCTGGTCGGCGTCGTCCAGCTCACCAAGACCAACTGGCACGTCCGTGCCACCGAACTGTCCTACATCGTCGCCCCCTGGGCCCGCGGTGAGGGATACGCCTCCGAGGCCGCGCTCGCCACCGCCCAGTGGCTCTTCCGCGACCAGGGCCTCGAGCGCATCGAGCTGCGCACCGCCGCCGACAACACCGCCTCCCAGCAGGTCGCCCAGAAGATCGGCTGCATCAGCGAGGGCGTCCTGCGCAACGCCTGCATAGCGCGTACGCGCACGGAGGACGGCGGCTGGGCCGAGGTCCGCACGGACTTCATCGTGTGGAGCCTTCTCCCGGAGGACCTCGAAGGGGTCACGGAGCAGCTCGCGGAGGCCGGCGGCTTCACCGCCTTCTCCGACTGGAACTGACCCGCCCCTCCCCGTCGCCGGGCGCGCCATGCATTTCAGGGGCGCGGGGAACTGCGCGACCAGCCCCCACCGGCCCGCAGCCCGCGGCGAACGTCCCGACCCCACCGGGTACGCTCACGGTGCCCCGCCCCCCGCGCACACCCAGGAGACTGACGACGATGGCCGACCGGGTCACGGTGATCGGCTGGGACGGATCCCCGCTGACGGCGGCAGCCCGCTCCGCGCTCGGCGCCGCCACACTCGTGGCGGGCGCCGCCCATCACCTGGCACTGCCCGAGGTGCCCACGGGCGCCGAACGCATCCGCCTCGGCAGCGTCGCCCTCGCCGCCCGACGCATCGCCGGCCACCGCGGTACCGCCGTCGTCCTCGCGGACGGCGACCCGGGCTTCTTCGGCGTCGTGCGCACCCTGCGCGCCCCCGAGTACGGCCTCGAGGTCGAGGTCGTGCCCGCCGTCTCCGCCGTCGCCCAGGCGTTCGCCCGCGCCGGCATGCCCTGGGACGACGCCAAGGTGGTCGTCGCCCACCGCCGCACCCTGCGACGCGCGGTCAACGTGTGCCGTGCCCACACCAAGGTCGCCGTCCTCACCTCGCCCGGCGCCGGACCGGCCGAACTCGGCCTGCTCCTCGAAGGAGTCCACCGCACCTTCGTCATCTGCGAGGAACTCGGCACCGACCGCGAACAGGTCACCGTCGTCACCTCCGACAAGGCCGCCGACCACACCTGGCGCGACCCCAACGTCGTCATCGCCATCGGCGGCCCCGTCGCCGGCGCCACCGAGAACGGCGGCTGGGTCTTTGGCGGCGACCCCGACACCGCACCCCGCGGCTGGGCCCTGCCCGCCACCGCCTACACCGGCCCGTTCGGCGAGGGCGAGACCGAACAGCTGCGCGCGGGCCAGCTCGCCCGGCTCGGCCCCCGCACCGGCGACCTGGTGTGGGACATCGGCTGCGGCAGCGGCGCCTTCACCGCCGAGGCCGCCCGCTTCGGCGCCGCCGTCATCGCCGTCGACAGCGACGCCGACGCCTGCGCCCGCACCCTCGCCACCGCCCGCCGCCTCGGCGTCCAGACCCAGATCGTGCACGGCACCGCCCCGCACGTCCTCGAGGATCTGCCCGAACCCGACGTCGTCCGGATCGGCGGCGGGGGAGCGGCCGTCGTCCGCGCGGTCGCCGACCGGCGGCCCGCCCGCATCGTCACCCACGCCGCGACACGCGACGCCGCCGAACTCGTCGGCCGGGACCTGACGGAACACGGCTACGACGTCGAGTGCGCCCTCCTGCAATCCGTCGAACTGGACACTCGCCGCTGGACGGAGAAGGAACGGACCGTGGGCTTCCTGCTGTGCGGGCGCCTTCCGGATCGCCACCCGTGACCCGGACGGCCGGGCGCGCGCGGTAGGCTGACCGATTGTTGTACCGCAGCGGGACACCTGACAGTTCGTCGGTCAATGTCCCGGAAACGCACCACTCTTGGAGCGCCTGTGGTACGGCACGACCGGAGGACGCGCAACGTGGCGCAGTCCACAGAAAGCCATGGTCGAACTACGTACCGTGGCCGCGGTCCGACGGGGACAATGCCTGTTGTCCGGAGTCGGTTCGTGCCGCGCGGCGCGTGCGCTCGTTCTACTGGACGGGCGGCGACATCGCTCCGGTCAAGGGGGTTGCTCCACCGGCGGTCGGCCGGGAGCGGAGCGGCCGGTAAGTTCTCACGATGGGCGAGGGGTAGGTCATGACCGAAACCGGTCAGGTTCCGGGCGAAGGGCTGCCGGAGAGCGCGGGGGTGGATCAGCAGGGCGTTCCCGCCCCGGGCGCGTACACCTACCTCGATCCCGCCGAAGCCGTCACCGAGGACGACGAGCTGCTCCTGATGCCCGGATCCCAGGGCGCCTGGGGCCAGCCGCAGGCCGCCGCGTTCGCCGGGGCGCCGCAGCCGCAGCAGCCGGGCCCCGCCGCCGTGCACGAGCCCGGCCCGCACGAGATGGCCGGCCGCGACAGCGGACACCACGACCTCGGCGCCCTGCAGATGCCGCAGGCCGCCGCCCCCGCCGCGGGCCAGAGCCAGGGCGGCCCGCGCCGTCCGCTGCACATGGGGCCGCCCGTGCCCGAGGCCGGTACGGGGCCCGTGCGTTCGCTGGCCGACCGGGGCCCCGCGCAGGCGACCCCGCCGCATGCGATGCCGCTGCACCAGTCCGGTCCGCCCACCGTCGGCCCCGAGTACCTCGACGTCCCGCCGCAGGGCGCCGCCCCGTGGCAGCCCGCCGGAGTGCAGGCCGAGCCGCAGCAGGCCGGGTACGAACAGCCCGTCGAGGCGCCCGTCGCGCCCGTCGCGCCGGCCGCGCCCGCCATGCCCGCAGAAACGGTCGTCCCTGACCCCACCGCCCCGTACGCCGACGGGAGCGGGCAGCCGGGCCAGTTCCCGCAGCCCCAGATGCCGGGCGGCGGCCAGGAGTTCCAGCCCGCGCCGGAGCAGCCGGTGGCCGCGTACGCCGGACAGCCCGAGCAGGCGTCGTACGCCGCGGCGCCTCAGCCGCAGCAGGCCCAGCCGTTCGTCGGCGAGCAGACCATCGGTCAGTTCGTGCCGGTGGAGGGGCAGGTGCCGACCACACCGCACCTGGCCCCGACGCCGCCGCGGGCGATGGTCGTCCCGCCGCTGCCCGAGGCCTCCGTGGCCCCCGAGCCGGTCGACGGATCGGCGGCCGAGCCCGTCGCGGAGACCGGTGCCGGGCAGCCGCTGCCCGAGCCCGCCGCCGAGCCGGTCCGGGAGCAGCGGGTCCAGGAGCAGCCGATCCCGGACCAGCAGGCCGCGGACCAGCCGGTCGTCGACCAGCAGGTCCCCGACCACCAGATTCCCGACGACCAGTCGGTGCCGCAGCCGGCCGAGGAGCACCCGCCCGTCCTGCCCGTGCAGGAGCAGGTGCAGGCGCAGGAGCTGCCCCTCCAGGAGCAGGCTCCGGTCCAGGAAGCGCAGCCCGGTCAGCCCCAGGAGCTCCAGGAGCCGCAGGACGACGCCCGCGCGCAGGGCCCGCAGGTCCAGGAGCCGCAGCCCGAGCCGGCCGAGGCCGCAGCCCAGGACGCCGCAGATGCCGTGGACGCCGCGGACGTCCCGGCCGGCCCCGAGGCCGTGACCGGCGAGCCGCAGCCCGTCGCCGAGCAGCCCGCCCCGGCGCTGGACGGGCTCGACGCGCC
>NZ_WWIA01000251.1 GCF_009870065.1 Streptomyces sp. SID5785
GGCGCCGCCCGCCGAGCTGGTGCTGCCCGCCCGCCTCGGGCCCCGCGCCGACTGGTTCACCGCGCGGGCCCTGCACACCTTCCACACGGCGGCCTACACGGTCTCGGCGCAGAGCAACCGGATCGGTCTGCGCACCCGGGGCCCGGCGCTGGAGCGGGCGACGGAGGGCGAGCTGGACAGCGAGGGCATGGTCCTCGGCGCCGTCCAGGTCCCGCCGGACGGCCGGCCGGTGGTCTTCCTGCACGACCACCCGACGACCGGCGGGTACCCGGTGATCGCGGTCGTCCCCGAGCCGTTCCTGGCGGCGGCCGCCCAGGCCGCCCCGGGCACCCCGCTGCGCTTCGTGCCGGACACGGACACGGACACGGCCTAGACCGTGCGGGCCAGCGACTCGTCGAGGAACTCCCGCACGTGGTCGACGACCTGTTCCCGCACCGTGCCGCGCAGGCCGATCACGATCTGGAGGGAGAAGCCGTCCAGCAGCGCGCGCAGCCGGGTCGCGAAGCGGTCCGGGTCGACGGGGCGGAACGCGCCGCGCGAGATGCCCTCCGCGAGCAGGGCCACCAGGTCCCGGTGCCAGGCGCCCTCGATCGCGGACTGCCGCACGCGCGCGTCCTCGTCCGCGTTCTGCGAGCGGTTCCACACTTCGAGCCACAGCGACCAGTGCGGGTCGCGGTGCCCGTCGGGCACGTACAGGTCGACGTAGGCGTCGAGGCGGGCGCGGGGGTCGCCGCCGCCGGTCAGGAGCCGGCCCCGCTCGGCGCCGAGCCGCCCCTCGCTCCACTCCAGGGTGCGCAGCAGCAGCTCGTCCTTCGTGCCGAAGTGGTACGCGAGGTGGCCGCTGCTCATGCCGACCTGCCGGCCGAGGGCGGCCAGCGTGAGCTTCTCCAGGCCCCGCTCGGCGATCATCGCCATGGTGGCGGCGAGCACGTCCTCGCGGGGCGGGGCCGGGGTGCGCCGGCGGGCGGCGGAGTCGGTCATGGGTCCGTTCTACCTGGGCTGCTGCTGGGTGATGCAGTGGATGCCGCCGCCGGCCGCGAAGATCGTGCGGGCGTCGACGAGGGTCACGGTGCGCGCGGGGAACAGCCTGCGGAAGATCCCGGCCGCCTCCTCGTCGCGCGGGTCGTCGAAGCCGCACAGCACGACGCCGTCGTTGCACAGGTAGTGGTTGATGTACGAGTAGTCGACCCAGCCGCCGTCCTCGGGGTCGGTGAGCACGGTCGGCGCGGGCACCTCGACGATCTCCAGCGGCCTGCCCTTCGCGTCGGTCTGCCCGCGCAGGACGCCCGCGATCTCCCGGCTGACCTCGAAGTCGGGGTGGGCGGGGTCGTGCTGGGTGTGCACGAGGACGACGCCGGGCGCGGCGAACGCGGCGACGATGTCGACGTGGCCCCGGGTGCCGAACTCGCCGTAGTCACCGGTGAGGCCGCGCGGCAGCCAGATCGCCTTGGTGGTGCCGAGCCGGGTGTGGATCTCGGCCTCGGCGCGCTCTCGGGTCCAGCCCTGGTTGCGGTCGGGGTCGAGCTGGACGGTCTCGGTGAGCAGCACGGTGCCCTCGCCGTCGACGTGGATGCCGCCGCCCTCGTTGACCATCTGCGAGGAGTGGACCGGCACCCCGGCGAGGTCCGCGACGTGCCGGGCGACCTTGGCGTCGTGCTCCCAGCGGGCCCAGTCCTGGGCGCCCCAGCCGTTGAACGTCCAGTCCACCGCGGCCAGTTCGCCGGTCCCGGTGTCCTTGACGAAGGTGGGGCCGATGTCGCGCATCCAGGCGTCGTCGAGCTCGCGCTCGACCAACTCGATCGCGTCGCCCAGCAGTTCGCGGGCACCGTCGAGCTGCCCCGGCCCCACGACCACGGTGACCGGCTCGTGGCGGCGCACGGCGCGGGCCACCGACGCCCACGCGGTACGGGCCCGGGCCAGCCCGGCCTCGTCGGCGAAGGTCGGGTTGGGGCTCGGCCAGGCCATCCAGGTCCGCTGGTGCGGAGCCCACTCGGGCGGCATCACGTAGGTCATCGCGGGGTCCTCAGAGGAAGTAGAGACGGTTGAGGGAGACGGAGTCGGCGGGCTCCGAGCGGATCGGCTCGCCGTCGAGGGTGACGAGCCCGGTGCGCTGGTCGACGTCGACCGCCCCGGTGCGGGAGTTGAACCGCAGGTCGGCCGGGCCGATGCCGCGGGTGCCGCGCACGGCGACGCGTCGGCGGCGGGTCGGCATCGTGTCGTGCCCCTGGTCGAGCGCGGCCTGGGCGACGAACGCCACGGAGATCTCGGCGGGGGTCGCGCCGAACGCCCCGAACTGCGGTCCCAGGACGAGGGGTTCGCAGGTGTCCGTCGCGGCGTTCGGGTCGCCGACGACGCCGTACGCGGGGAAGCCGGACTTCAGCACGAGCTGCGGTTTGGCGCCGAAGAACTCGGGGTGCCACAGCACGATGTCGGCCATCTTGCCGACCTCGAGCGAGCCGATCTCGTGGGAGAGGCCATGTGCGACGGCGGGGTTGATGGTCAGCTTCGCCATGTAGCGCAGGACCCGGTCGTTGTCGTGGCCGACGCCCGGGTCGCCCAGTTCGGCCTTCATCTTCCCGGCCATGGCGAACGTACGGCGGACGGTCTCGCCCGCGCGGCCCATGCCCTGGGCGTCGGACGAGGTGATGCCGATGGCGCCCAGGTCGTGCAGGACGTCCTCGGCGCCCATCGTCCCGGCGCGGATGCGGTCGCGGGCCATGGCGGCGTCGCCCGGCAGGTCGGGCTTGAGGTCGTGGACGGAGACGATCATGCCGTAGTGCTCGGCGACCGCGTCCCGGCCGAAGGGCAGGGTGGGGTTGGTGGAGGACCCGATGACGTTCGGGACGCCCGCCATCTTGAGGACGTTCGGGACATGACCGCCGCCA
>NZ_WWIA01000252.1 GCF_009870065.1 Streptomyces sp. SID5785
CGACGGCACCGCGCGCGACGGCCTACCCGCGCGGCGCCGCCCGTGTCCCGCTCGAGGCGGCGCTCGGCCTCGTCCTGGCGGCGCCGCTCACCGCCCTGACCGATCTGCCGTCCTTCGACACCTCCGCGATGGACGGCTGGGTCGTGGCCGGTCCGGGCCCCTGGTCCGTGCGGGACGAGGGCATCCTCGCCGGGCACGAGCCGCCCGGGCCGCTGGCCGACGGGGAGGCCGCCGCCATCGCGACCGGCGCCCGGATCCCTCCGGAGACGACCGCCGTCATCCGCAGCGAGCACGGCCGGCTGGACGACAAGCGGCAGCTGCACCCGCTGCGCGAGATCGTGCACGGGCAGGACATCCGGCCCCGCGCCCAGGAGTGCCGCACCGGTGAACTGCTGCTGCCGGCCGGTGCCGTCGTCACCCCGGCGGTGCTCGGCCTGGCAGCGGCGGCCGGCTACGACGACCTGGTCGTGGTTCCGCGTGCCCGGGCCGAGATCCTCGTCCTCGGCGACGAGCTGCTCACGTCGGGCCGCCCGCGCGACGGCCTCATCCGGGACGCGCTCGGCCCGATGCTGCCGCACTGGCTGCGCTCCCTCGGTGTCGAGGTGACCGCCGTGCGCCGGCTCGGCGACGACGCGCAGGCCGTGCTGGACGCCGTCCGCAGCTCGACCGCCGACCTGGTCGTGACCACGGGCGGCACGGCCTCGGGCCCCGTCGACCATGTCCACCCCACGCTGCGCGCGCTCGGCGCGGAGCTGCTCGTGGACGGGGTCAAGGTCCGCCCCGGGCACCCGATGCTCCTGGCGCGCCTCGGAGAGGGCCGGCACCTGGTCGGGCTGCCCGGCAATCCGCTCGCCGCCGTCTCCGGTCTGCTCACGCTCGCCGAGCCGCTGTTGCGCGAACTGTCCGGCCGGGCCGCGCCCGAGCCCTCGTACGGCGGCGCTGGTTCGGACGAGGAGCCGTGCACCGCGCCGCTGCACACGGCCGTCCAGGGGCATCCGCACGACACCCGGCTCGTACCGGTCGTGCTGCGCCAGGACGGCGCGAGCGGCCACGACTGGGCGGTGCCGCTGCACTACAACGGCCCGGCGATGCTGCGCGGCATCGCCGCCGCCGACGCGCTCGCGGTGATCCCGCCGGGCGGTGCGCAGGGGGCCGAGGAGGTCGGGATCATCGATCTGCCATGGTCGTGGAACACAGGCAGCCCCGGGCCCAACCTCCCGGGAAACGAAGGGTGTTTCACGTGAAACTGGCCGGCCATGATGCCATCGCGCGTCAGGCGGACGAGAAAATCGCGACATACCGGGTCAAGCTGCCCCGTCGTGTCGGTGTGCCGCCCCTGAAGCAGGTGGCGCGCCGACTGGCGATGGCCCTGGCCGTGCTCGTCCTGACCGGGTTCCTCGTCTGGATCGACCGCGCCGGCTACAACGACAACTCCGACGGCGCCGTCGATATGCTCGACTCCTTCTACTACGCGACCGTCACGCTCTCCACCACGGGATACGGCGACATCACGCCGGTCAGTGACGGCGCCCGCCTCACCAACATCTTCGTCGTCACACCCCTGCGCGTCGTGTTCCTGATCATCCTGGTCGGCACCACGCTCGAGGTCCTCACCGAACGGACCCGGGAGGAATGGCGCCTGAACCGCTGGAGGTCCAACTTGCGTGACCACACTGTCGTCGTCGGCTTCGGCACCAAGGGGCGCAGCGCGGTGGAGACCGTCTGCGCGACCGGGCTCAAGCCCGAGCAGGTCGTGGTGGTCGACCCCAGCAACAAGGTCATCGAGGCGGCCAACGCACTCGGCTACGCCGGTGTCATGGGCGACGCGACCCGCAGCGACGTCCTGGTCCGCGCCGAGGTGCAGCGGGCCCGGAAGATCATCATCGCCACGCAGCGCGACGACACGGCGGTCCTGGTGACGCTCACGGCACGGCAGTTGAACCGGGGCGCGAAGATCGTCGCCGCGGTCCGCGAGGAGGAGAACGCGCCGCTGCTGCGGCAGTCCGGCGCCGACGCCGTCATCACCAGCGCCAGCGCGGCGGGCCGCCTGCTCGGCCTGTCGGTCCTCAGCCCGAACGCAGGCATGGTCATGGAGGATCTGATCCAGCAGGGCAGCGGCCTCGACCTGGTCGAACGGCCGGTGATAAAGGCCGAGGTGGGTCTCAAGCCGAAGCAGGTCGACGACCTCGTCGTCAGCGTCGTGCGCGGGCACCGGGTGCTCGGCTACGACGACAAGGCCATCGGCACGCTCCAGTTGACGGATCGTCTGATCACGATCGTGCGGGCCACCCAGGTCAGCCACGTCGTCACCGACTCGAAGCCGCTGCCCCAGGACTGACCGGCCCGCCGGGGCCCACGGGAGTAGCCTCGCGGCCATGCATGCGATCACGATCCCGGAACCCGGCGGCCCCGAGGCACTCGTCTGGGCGGAGGTCCCCGACCCCGTCCCCGGCGAGGGCGAGGTCCTCGTCGAGGTGGTCTCCAGCGCCGTCAACCGCGCCGATCTGCTCCAGCGCCAGGGCTTCTACAGCCCGCCGCCCGGCTCGTCCCCGTACCCCGGTCTGGAGTGCGCGGGCCGGATCGCGGCGCTCGGGCCCGGTGTCGCGGGCTGGTCCGTCGGCGACGAGGTGTGCGCGCTGCTCGTGGGCGGCGGATACGCCGAGAAGGTCGTCGTCCCCGTGGGGCAGCTGCTGCCCGTGCCGCAGGGCGTCGACCTCGTCACCGCGGCGGCCCTGCCCGAGGTGACCTGCACGGTCTGGTCCAACGTCTTCATGGTCGCCCATCTGCGGCCCGGCGAGACGTTCCTCGTGCACGGCGGCTCCAGTGGCATCGGCACCATGGCGATCCAGCTCGCGAAGGCGGTCGGCGCCAGGGTCGCCGTCACCGCGGGCAGCAAGGAGAAGCTCGACTTCTGCGCCGAACTGGGCGCGGACATCCTGGTCAACTACCGGGAGCAGGACTTCGTCGAGGAGATCCGCGAGAACACGGCGGGCGGCGGGGCCGACGTCATCCTCGACAACATGGGCGCCAAGTACCTGAACCGCAACGTCGACGCCCTCGCGGTCAGCGGGCGGCTCGCCATCATCGGCATGCAGGGCGGCATCAAGGGCGAGCTCAACATCGCCACGCTGCTCGGCAAGCGCGGCGCGATCACCGCGACGACCCTGCGGGCCCGGCCGCTGGCCGAGAAGGCGGCCATCGTGGCGGCCGTCCGTGAGCACGTCTGGCCGCTGATCGAGGGCGGTCACGTGCGGCCCGTCGTGGACCGGACGCTGCCGATGGCCGACGCCGCGGCGGCCCACCGGGTCCTGGAGGAGTCCGGCCACATCGGCAAGGTGCTCCTGACGGTCTGAGCGGCGCCTGCTCAGCGCCGCAGCCGCAGGGCGAGGAAACCGAGCCCGAGCCCGGTCAGGAGGAGTCCGAGGCCGAGCGGCAGCACGTTCACCAGGGGCCGGGCCCCGCCGCTCGGCACGACGGCCTCCTGACGGGCCGCGGAGGGCCGCTCGGGGCGCTCTCGCGGCGGTTCGGCGGGTTCCTCGGGCGAGGGCGGCTGCGCGGTCCGTACGGGCTCCAGGGCGGTCGGCGGGGGTTGCGGCCGGCCCGGCGGGGTGCGGCCCTCACCGGCGCGGCTGCCCGCCAGGGACGGGCGGGGCGAGGGCTCGGCGGCGTGGGCCCGCGGGGGCGAGCCCGCCAGCGACCCCGCGGGCAGGACCGTGAGCAGGACGACCGCGAGGACGGTCAGCGCCAGCGCGCCCACCCCCAGGGCCGTCCGCCCGGCCGCCCGCCGAAACCGCCCCATCCGCTGCCCCTTCCGCTCCCCGTGCGCCCCGTGCGTTCCGTGCGCCCCGTGC
>NZ_WWIA01000253.1 GCF_009870065.1 Streptomyces sp. SID5785
GGCTTCGAGGAGCGCAACACGCTCTACCAGGCGGAGGCCAAGGCCCGGGTGCCCGCGGTGGTGCAGCGGGCGCTCGACGACGCGGAGCTGCGCGCCACGGACATCGACGTGATCATCTACGTGTCGTGCACGGGCTTCATGATGCCGTCGCTGACCGCGTGGCTGATCAACGAGATGGGCTTCTCCAGCGACACCAGACAGATACCTATAGCCCAGCTGGGCTGCGCCGCCGGCGGCGCCGCGGTGAACCGGGCGCACGACTTCTGCACCGCCTACCCCGAGGCGAACGCACTGATCGTGGCCTGCGAGTTCTGCTCCCTGTGCTACCAGCCCACCGACCTGGGCATCGGCTCCCTGCTGTCCAACGGACTGTTCGGCGACGGAGTCGCCGCGGCGGTCGTGCGCGGCAGCGGCGGTACCGGCATCACGCTGGAGCGCAACGGCTCGTACCTCATCCCGAAGACCGAGGACTGGATCGCCTACGACGTCCGGGCCACGGGATTCCACTTCCTGCTCGACAAGCGCGTGCCCACGACGATGGAACCGCTCGCGCCGGCGCTCCAGCAGCTCGCAGGACTGCACGGCTGGAACGCGTCCGAGCTGGACTTCTACATCATCCACGCGGGCGGCCCGCGCATCCTGGACGACCTCAGCAAGTTCCTCCAGGTGCCGCCGGACGCCTTCCGCTTCAGCCGTGCCACGCTCACCGAGTACGGCAACATCGCCAGCGCCGTCGTCCTGGACGCGCTGCGCCGCCTCTTCGACGAGGGCGGCGCGCACGACACGGCGCGCGGGCTGCTCGCCGGGTTCGGTCCCGGGATCACCGCGGAGATGTCGCTGGGCCGCTGGAGCCGTCCCACCGAACGCGCAGGGCTCGCGGAGGCCGCCGTATGACCGAGAACACCACCACCCGTCCGCCGGTGCGCGCCTGGCCCGCGCTCGACCTGCACGGCGTCGACTTCGACCCGGTGCTGACCCGCCTGATGCGCGAGGGACCCGTCACCCGCATCCAGCTGCCGAACGGCGAGGGCTGGGCCTGGCTGGTCACGCGCCACGAGGACGTCCGCACGGTCACCAACGATCCGCGCTTCAGCCGTGAGGCCGTCGTCGGCCGCCAGGTGACGCGTCTGGCGCCGCACTTCATCCCGCAGGCCGGTGCCGTGGGCTTCGCCGATCCGCCGGACCACACGCGGCTGCGGCGCTCGGTGGCGGCCGCGTTCACGGCGCGCGGCGTCGAGCGGCTGCGCACGCGCGCGCAGGGCATGCTCGACGAGCTCGTGGACGGCGTGCTGCGCGACGGCCCGCCCGCCGACTTCACGGAGCGGATCCTCGCTCCGTTCCCCATCGCCGTGATCTGCGAGCTCATGGGCGTCCCGGCGGGCGACCGGCATCTGATGCACACCTGGACGCAGTTGATCCTGTCCTCCGCGCACGGTGCCGACGTCAGCGAGCGCGCACGGAACGAGATGTCCGCGTACTTCACGCACCTGGTGCGCTCGCGCGGCGACAGTGCCGGCGAGGACGTGACGTCGCTGCTGGGCGCCGCCGTGGCCGCCGGTGAGATCACCGAGGACGAGGCGGTCGGTCTCGCGGTGCTCGTCCAGATCGGCGGCGAGGCCGTCACCAACAACTGCGGCAACATGACCTACGTGCTGCTCACGCGGCCCGACCTGATGGCGCGGCTGCGCGCGGAACCCGGACTGCGCCCGCAGGCCATCGACGAGCTGCTGCGCTACATCCCGCACCGCAGCGCCGTGGGTCTGTCGCGCATCGCCCTGGAGGACGTCGACGTCGCGGGGGTGCGGATCAGCGAGGGCGACCCCGTGTACGTGTCCTATCTGGCGGCGAACCGCGATCCGGACGTGTTCCCCGACCCGGACACCATCGACTTCGACCGCAGCCCGAATCCGCACGTCTCCTTCGGGTTCGGACCGCACTACTGCGTGGGCGGCATGCTGGCGCGGCTGGAGTCCGAGCTCCTCGTCGGGGCGATGCTGGAGCGCTTCACCGACCTGCGCCTGGACGTGCCGCCCGAGGACGTCCCGTTCCGCAAGGGCGCGCTGATCCGCGGCCCGGAGGCCATGCCCGTGACGTGGTCGGAGACCGGATGACGGCTCTGACGCCGCCCGAGGGACTGCTGGTGCCGCCGGGACAGGGCCGTGTCGTGGAGGCACCGGCGCAGCAGGTCACCTTCAAGGTCACCGGCGACCACTCGCGCACGGCGTCGAGCTTCGAGGTGGTGGTGCCGCCGGGCTTCGACGTCGGCGCCCATGTGCACACCAGGAGCGAGGAGTTGTTCTACGTCCTCGACGGCGAGCTGGACGTGCTCGCCTTCGAGCCGCGGATCCGTACGCCGGACAACTGGCAGCGCTGGCAGTCCCCCACGGGCAGCAAGGTCGTCCGGGCGACGCCGGGCACCGTCATCGTCGTGCCGCCGGGCTGTCCGCACGCGTTCGCCAACCCGACGGGCCGGCCGGCCAAGATGTTCTTCCAGGCCTCTCCCCCGCCGGATCACGAGCGGTACTTCGAGGAACTCCTGGAGATCCTCGCGACGGACGGCCCGCCCGATCACGCGGCGATCGAGGAGCTGAGGTCGCGCTACGACATCGAGCAGCTGACCCCGCTGCGGCACGGGGCCTGACCGTGCCGCGGCGGGGCCCGCGGTCGTGCACCGGGCGGCCGCCTCCTGAGGCGGCCGCCCGGATCGGCTAGCGGATCGGCATGCCGGACAGGGTGCGGGCGATGACGAGGCGCTGGATCTCGCTCGTGCCCTCGAAGATCGTGTAGATCGCGGCGTCGCGGTGCATGCGCTCCACCGGGTACTCACGGGTGAAGCCGTTGCCGCCGAGGATCTGGACCGCCTGGGCGGTGACCTTCTTGGCGGTCTCGCTCGCGAACAGCTTGGACATGGAGCCCTCGGCGTTCTCGAACTTCTTGCCGGTGGTCGCCATCCACGAGGCGCGCCACACCAGCAGGCGCGCGGCGTCGATCGACGTGCGCATGTCGGCGAGCTGGAACGCGACGCCCTGGTTGTCGATGATCGGGCGGCCGAACTGCTCGCGCGTCTTGGCGTACTCCAGCGCCTCCTCGTAGGCGGCGCGCGCGGTGCCGACGGCCATGGCGCCGACGGCCGGGCGGGAGGCCTCGAAGGTGGCCATGGCGGCGTTCTTCACGCGCTCGCCGCCGGACTTCGCCTTCTCGCGCGCGCGGGCGAGGCGCTCGTCGAGCTTGTCCTTGCCGCCGAGCAGGCAGGAGCCGGGCACGCGGACTCCCTCGAGGACGACCTCGGCGGTGTGCGAGGCGCGGATGCCGTGCTTCTTGAACTTCTGCCCCTGGGACAGCCCCGGGGTGTTCGGCGGCACGATGAAGGAGGCGTGGCCCTTGGAGCCGAGCTCCGGGTCCACCGCGGCCACCACGACGTGGACGTTGGCGATGCCGCCGTTGGTCGCCCAGGTCTTGGTGCCGTTCAGCACCCACTCGTCCTTGGCCTCGTCGTACACCGCGCGCGTGCGCATGGCGGCGACGTCGGAGCCGGCGTCGGGCTCGGAGGAGCAGAAGGCGGCGACCTTCACGTCGGCGGCGTCGCCGTACATCTGCGGGATCCAGGTGCCGATCTGCTCCTCGGTGCCGTTGGCGAGGACGCCGACGGCGGCGAGGCCCGTACCGACGATCGACAGGGCGATGCCCGCGTCGCCCCAGAAGAGCTCCTCCATCGCCATCGGGATGCCGAGGCCCGAGGGGTCGAAGAACTGCTGCGCGTAGAAGTCGAGGGAGTAGATTCCCAGCTTGGCGGCCTCCTGGATGACGGGCCAGGGCGTCTCCTCACGCTCGTCCCACTCGGCGGCCGCGGGGCGGATCACGTCGGCGGCGAAGCCGTGCAGCCAGTCACGGACTTCTTTCTGCTCGTCGTTGAGATCCATCGTGAACTCGGCCATGACCCCTCCAGGGCTGCATACACTGCATGCGTTACTTGCGGTAACGAGAGTCTGTTACTCACCAGTAGCCCATGTCAACCGCCTCGTACGCGTTCGATGCCGGACATGGGCCGGGTGTTACCTTTCGCGTGCGTCAAGCCATCGCACGGGCGGGGAGATCCTCATGGAGACCACACAGCGGACCGATCAGCGCGCGGACCAGCAGTCCGCCGCCGAGCGCCGGCGGCGCGAGCTGCTCGAGGCCGCCGACCGCGTGGTGCTCCGGGACGGCCCCGGCGCCTCGATGAACGCGATCGCCGCCGAGGCAGGGATCACCAAGCCGATCCTGTACCGGCACTTCGGCGACAAGGGCGGACTCTACGCGGCGCTCGCCAAGCGGCACACCGACGCCCTGCTGGCCTCGCTGCGGGCCGCGCTCGACGCCCCCGCGGAGCGCCGCCGCCGGGTCGAGTCGACCCTGGACACCTACCTCGCCGCGATCGAGGCCCGGCCGCAGGTCTACCGGTTCCTGATGCACCCGGCGGAGAGCCCCACCGGGGAGAACGGCTTCGACGTGGGCCGGCACTCCGCGCCGCTGCTGCGGCGCATGGGCGAGGACCTGGCGGACGTCATCGAGGAGCGCGTGGACCTGGGCCCCGCCGGGCAGCAGCTCGCGCGCGTATGGGGCCACGGCATCGTCGGCATGATGCACGCCGCGGGCGACTGGTGGCTCGGCGACCGCCCGTGCTCCCGCGAGGACCTGGTCCGGGCGCTCGCGGATCTCCTGTGGGGACGCCTCGCGGCGGCCGGCGACAAGGTGGGCGGCCCCGGGTTCTGAAGCGCCCCGGCCCCGGCCGCCCCGGTTTCTCGCGGGAAGGACCGGCTCAGCCCCCGGCGCGGGCCCAGGGCGCCCTGGCCGCCTGGCGCATCACCCGGCGCAGGCGCCACCCCGTGACCCGGTCCGCGTAGATGCGCCCCTCCAGGTGGTCGCACTCGTGCTGGAGGCAGCGGGCGAACCAGCCGGTGCCGTGGATCACCACCGGCTCGCCCGTGACGTCGACGCCCTCCACGCGCGCGTGGTCGAAGCGCGGGGTGCCGGCCTCGAGGCCCGGCAGCGACAGACAGCCCTCGGGGCCCCGGACCACGACGCCGTCGGCCTCGACCAGACGCGGGTTCACGACATGGCCGACGTGGCGCACATCGTCGTCGTCCTCGCAGTCGTAGACGAAGACCCGCAGCGCCTCGCCCACCTGGTTCGCGGCGAGGCCGACGCCCTGGGCCGCGTACATCGTGGCGAACATGTCCTCCACCAGCCGCCCGAGCGCGGAGCCGAAGTCCGTCACCGGCGCGCAGGGCTCGCGCAGCACCGGATCGCCGAGCAGGGTCAGGGGTCGTACGCGCCCCGAGGCGCCGGGGATCGAGCCGTGTCGCATGGCCGTAAGGGTACGGTCCGGGACAAGGCCGCCTGTGCTGGTGGTGCCGCTGTTCGGGCTTGTCGGAGGATCTCGATAGGCTGAGGCCGGAAAGCGATGCCGGGGGCAGGCGCGGGCGCCGTACGCAAGGAGGACCCAGGAAGATGGCAGGCAACTCGGAGTCGATGTCTCCGCGGGCCAAGCTCGCGGTGACGGCGGGCAAGGCCGCGGCCGCGGTGTCGCGTGCTGCGGGCCGCGGCAGCGGCTCGGTGATCGGTGGCAAGGTCGCCCTCAGGCTCGACCCCGAGCTCCTCGGACGGCTCGCGCAGCACTTGGACGTCGTGCTCGTCTCGGCGACGAACGGCAAGACGACCACCACGCGCCTGATCGCGGAGGCGCTGCGTGCGAGCGGCGAGGTCGTGTCGAACGCGCTGGGCGCGAACATGCCCGCCGGCATCACCTCCGCGCTGGCCGGCGGCTCCGCCGCCAAGTTCGGCGTCATCGAGGTCGACGAGAAGTACCTGGCGGGTGTCGCGCGCGACACGAGCCCGAAGGCGATCGCCCTGCTCAACCTCTCGCGCGACCAGCTGGACCGCGCGGCGGAGACCCGCATGCTCGCGGAGAAGTGGCGCGAGGGCCTGTCCGGCTCGAAGGCGGTCGTCATCGCCAACGCGGACGACCCGCTGGTCGTCTGGGCCGCCTCCTCCTCGCCGAACGTCGTGTGGGTCGCGGCGGGCCAGGAGTGGAAGGACGACGCCTGGTCCTGCCCGGCCTGCGGCGGTGTGATGCAGCGCCCCGGCGACGACTGGTTCTGCGGCGAGTGCGGCTTCCGCCGTCCCACCGCGAGCTGGGCGCTCCAGGGCGACTACGTGCTCGACCCGCACGGCTCCGCCTGGCCGATCCACCTCCAGCTCCCCGGCCGTGCCAACAAGGCGAACGCGGCCACCTCCGCGGCTGTCGCCGCCGTCTTCGGCGTGCCGCCGCAGGTGGCCCTGGAGCGCATGTACCAGGTGCAGGCCGTCGCGGGCCGCTACGACGTCGTGCGGTTCATGGAGCGCGACCTGCGCCTGCTGCTCGCGAAGAACCCCGCGGGCTGGCTCGAGACGTTCACGCTCATCGACCCGCCGCCGACCCCCGTGATCCTCTCGGTGAACGCGCGCGGTGCGGACGGCACCGACACCTCCTGGCTGTGGGACGTCGACTACACGCGGCTGGCCGGGCACCCGATCTGCGTGATCGGCGACCGCAAGCTCGACCTCGCGGTCCGGCTCGAGGTCGCGGGCCTGGACTTCCGGGTGTGCGAGACGCTCGACGAGGCGGTCCAGCTCCTGCCCCCGGGCCGGATCGAGCTGATCGCCAACTACACCGCGTTCCAGGACGTCCGCCGCCGCGTGGGCAACTGACCCGCCCGCCGAGAACCAGCTGACCAGCTGAACCAGCTAAGGATGAGCATGAGCGACAGCAGCCTGCGCCTCGTGTGGGTCTACCCCGACCTGCTGAGCACCTACGGCGACCAGGGCAACGCCCTCGTGGTGGAGCGCCGGGCCCGCCAGCGCCGACTCAATGTCGAGCGCTACGACGTGCGCAGCGACCAGCCGATCCCCACCTCCGGTGACATCTACCTGATCGGCGGCGGCGAGGACCGCCCGCAGCGGCTCGCGGCCGAGCGGCTGCGCCGCGACGGCGGCCTGCAGCGCGCGGTGGGCAACGGCGCGATCGTCTTCTCGGTCTGCGCCGGGTACCAGATCCTCGGCCACGAGTTCATCAACGACCTGGGTGAGCGCGAGCCGGGCCTCGGTCTGCTCGACGTGGTCTCCACCCGGGGCGAGGGCGAGCGCTGCGTGGGCGACGTGCTGGGTGACATCGACCCGCAGCTGGGGCTGCCCCCGCTGACCGGCTTCGAGAACCACCAGGGCATCACGCACCTCGGCCCCACGGCCCGCCCCTTCGCCCGCACCCGCATCGGCCGGGGCAACGGCACGGGCGACGGCACCGAGGGCGCCTTCAACGACACGGTGTTCGGCACGTACATGCACGGGCCCGTGCTGGCGCGCAACCCGCAGATCGCCGACCTGCTCCTGAAGCTGGCCCTCGATGTGAACGCGCTGCCGCCGGTGGACGAGCAGTGGTACGAGGCCCTGCGCAACGAGCGGATCGCGGCCGCGACGGCCCAGCCCGCGTAGCGTCCACACCCCCTTCGGGGCAGGTCGCCGCCCATATGAGCGGGGTTGTCCAGCAGGCGGACGCCCCGTACGGAAGGGCCCCCGGACGCCGATAAGGTACGGGGGTCCAGCCGGACGGCGCGGTCCGGCCATCGGCCCACGTTTGCAAAGGTATTGCGGGCTTATGCGTATTGGTGTCCTCACCTCCGGCGGAGACTGTCCCGGACTGAACGCCGTGATCCGTTCGGTCGTCCACCGAGCCGTCGTCGACCACGGCGACGAGGTCATCGGCTTCCACGACGGGTGGAAGGGCCTGCTCGAGTGCGACTACCGCAAGCTGGACCTGGACGCCGTCGGCGGCATCCTCGCCCGCGGCGGCACCATCCTCGGCTCCTC
>NZ_WWIA01000254.1 GCF_009870065.1 Streptomyces sp. SID5785
AGCACCTCCTCGACCTCGCGCGGGTAGACGTTGAACCCGCCGCGGATGATGAGGTCCTTCTTGCGGTCGACGATGCTCAGATACCCCTCCGGGGCGCGCACGCCGAGATCCCCGGTGCGGAACCAGCCGTCGACGAGCGCGGCGGCGCTCGCCTCCGGGTCGTCGAGATAACCGGCGAAGATGTTGTGCCCGCGCAGCACGACCTCGCCGACCTGGCCGTCGGGCAGCAGGACGACGCGGTCGTCGGTGTCCGCCTCGGCGACGCCCACCTCGACGCCCCAGACGGGATGGCCGACCGTGCCGGGCCTGCGGCCGAACGCGGGCTGGTTGAAGGTGGCGGCGGGCGAGGTCTCGGTCAGCCCGTACCCCTCGAGGAGCACGGTGTCGAAGGCGGCCTCGAAACGCTCGAAGAGGGCGACGGGCAGGGCGGCGCCGCCGGAGACGGCCATGCGCAGGGCGACGGGCGCCCGTCGCCCGGTCCCGGCGGCCTCGACGAGCGCGTGGTACATCGTCGGCACGCCCATGAAGACGGTCACGCCCTCGCGCGTGAGCAGGTCCAGGGCGCGGGGGCCGGTGAAGCGCGGGCACAGGACGAGGGTGGCGCCCGCGCGCAGGGTGGTGTTCATGGCGCAGGACTGACCGAAGCTGTGGAAGAGCGGCAGACATCCGAGGACCACGTCGTCGGGGGTGAGCGCGAAGAGGTCCTGGGCGCAGATGCTCGCGTTGAGCACCAGGTTGGCGTGGGTGAGCAGGGCTCCCTTGGGCCGGCCCGTGGTGCCGCTGGTGTAGAGGATCACGGCGGTGTCGTCGCCGTCCCGCGGCTCGGCAGGGGCCGGCTCCTCGCCCTCGTACGCGACGCGCAGGACCTCGGCCCCCGCCGCCGCACCGGCCGCCTCGGCCACCTCGGCGTACGGGTCGCCGGTGACGATCACCCGGCAGCCGCTGTGCCGGAGCACGTACGTCACCTCGTCCGCGACGAGCAGCGCGTGCACGGGCACGACGGTGGCGCCCGCGGCGAGCGCACCGTAGTAAGCGCGCGGGAAGTCGGCCGTGTTGGGCAGCAGCAGGGCGACGCGGTCGCCCGGCGCGACGCCACGGGCGCGCAGCCGGGCGGCGAAGCGGAGTGCGTCGTCCCACAGGGCGCGGTAGCTGATGCGGACGTCTCCGTCGACCACGGCGATGCGGTCGGGGTGGCGTGCGGCGGACTCCTTGAGGACGGCGGCGACGCTCAGTTGCACGGCGGCTCCCTTGCTCCGTACGGCTGGTGAGGGCGGGCCGCCTCAGCTTCCGGCACGCCGCGGCGCGGGAGCCATGGGCATCGGCCCAGCGTCCCGGCCCGTGCGCTGGGCAGCGGCCACGTGCGGACGGGCCGCGCCGCGGTCAGGAGGTGAGCTCCAGGGCCCGCAGGGCGAGGGCCCAGCCGAGGCGGGCCTCGCCCGACTCGGCGGGCCAGCCGGTGAGTTCGGCGACGCGGCCGATGCGGTTGAGGACGGTGTTGCGATGGCAGAAGAGCCGGGCGGCCGTGCGGGAGGCCGAGCAGCCGGTGTCGAGCCACACGCGCAGCGTGCCGAGCAGTTCGGGGCGTTCGGTGCCGCTGGTGAGCACGCCCTCGAGGTAGCGCGCGGTCAGCCGGCCGGTGATCTCCGGCTCGGCGCCGAGGGCCGCGTGCACGAGGCGCTCGTCGAGTTCGGCGACCTCGCGGCCGCCCGGCGCCAGTGTCGCCAGAGCCCGCCGGGCGAGGCGCAGGCCCTGGTCGGCCCCGGGCAGCTCCTCGAAGACCGGGGAGAT
>NZ_WWIA01000255.1 GCF_009870065.1 Streptomyces sp. SID5785
CGAGCAGCTGGCCATGCGGACGGCCGCCGTCGCGGGCCACCCCCTCGTCGCGGTCCGCACCCGGGCGGCCTCCGGGGCCGAGCCGCAGGCGGAGATCCAGTTCCTGTCGGTGGACGACCCTCGCGTCCGGCTGGTGGGGCTCACCGCCCCGGCCGAGGACGGTCTGACGGTGCGGCTGCAGTCGTTCACCGACACCCCGGTCGTCTGCCGTGTCACCACCCCGTTCCGCGTCGCGGGAGCGCGGCACACGAACTATCTGGGGCTGGGCACCGGCGACCTGACCCCGGACGCCGACGGGGCGCTCCCGGTGCCCGTCCCCGCGTGGGGGACGGCGGCCGTCACGCTCCGCCTGGAGCGACCGTCGAGGGGGCGCTGACTCCGTCGGCGAACGCGACGGTGTCGTCCGTCAGGGCCCGGACGGCGGCCGGGTCGTGGCTGATGAACAGCAGGGCCGTCCGGGCCGGGGCGAGCAGCCCGGGCAGCGCGTCCAGGACTCTCTCCCGGGAGACGGCGTCCAGGGCCGAGGTCACCTCGTCGCACACCAGCAGGGCCGGGTGGGCGACGAGCGCGCGGGCCAGTGCGCAGCGTTGCAGCTGTCCGCCGGAGAGGCGGCCGGGAAGCCGGTGCAGCAGGGGTGCGTCGAGTCCCAGCGCGAGCGCCGTCGCCATCGCCTCCGCGGCCGCCTCGTCGTCACGCACACCCCGCAACAGGCGTGCGGTGTCGGCGAGTTGCGGCAGCAGCGGGCGGTGGGACTCGAAGGAGTCGGCGCTGTTCTGATGGACGTACTGGACGACGCGGCGCTGCGCGGCCGAGCGCCGGTCGATGCGGGCGGGCAGCACCTGGTCGCCGTGCCGGACGGCGCCGCGCGTCGGCGCCGTCAGTCCGGCCAGCACCCGGGCGAACGTCGTCTTGCCCGACCCCGAGGGACCGACCAGCGCGGTGCGGCTGTCCGGCGGGAAGGCCAGGGAGACCGGCCCGGCCAGCAGCGCGGCCGACCGCCGGCGGACGACGATGCCCTCGGCGGCGACCCCGGCGCCGGGCCCTGTGACCTGGTCCGCCGTGCGGGGGCGCGGCAGGCGGCGTGTGTGCGCCCGGTGTTCCGCCGTGAGGAGCGCTCGGGTGGAGCGGTGCCGGGGCGCCACGCGTCCTGCGCCCAGGGGCACTTCGGTGTCCGGCCCGCCCGCGGGCGCACCCAGGATCGCGCGGGTGGGCCCCTCCTCCACGGTCCGGCCCCGGTCGAGGACGAGCACATGGTCGGCGGTGGTGCGGACGAGGGGCAGGTCGTGGCTGAGCAGCAGTACGCCGATGCCGTCGTCCGCCAGTTCGCGGATCATGCGGCCGAGCGCCCGCGCGAGCACGGGGTCGAGGCCGCTCGTCGGCTCGTCGAGGACCAGCAGCCGGGCGCCGGTCACCAGCGCGGAGGCGAAGGCCAGGCGCTGTTGCTGCCCGCCGGAGAGCTGGTGCGGGAAACGCCGGCGCACCAGGTCGCGGTCCAGTCCGGCGCGCTCGAGTGCGCGGTCCACCGCGGCGCGGCGTGCGGCCCGTCCGGAGTGTGCGAGGCAGGCCAGTTCCCTGAGGGCGCCGTCCGCCCGGCGGACCGGGTCGAGGACGCTCTCCGGGTGCTGGGGCAGATGTGCGGCGAGCCCGGCGCGGACCGCGCGGCGACGGCCGGGTGTCAGGACCGTGAGGTCCGTGCCGTCCAGCACGACGCTGCCGGTCAGCCGCACGTCCGGGCGGGCGGCGCCGAGTGCCGCGAGCCCGAGGGTGGTCTTGCCGCTGCCGGAGGGGCCGACGACGGCGACGACGCCTCCGGCGGGCACGCGGAGCGCCACGGCGTCGAGCAGCGGACGCTCCGCCCCCGGTGCGTGCGCGGTGATCCCCGGGATCTCGAGGAGTGTCCGTG
>NZ_WWIA01000256.1 GCF_009870065.1 Streptomyces sp. SID5785
GTACGCCTGGTCCTGCTCCTCGAACCACTCGACGGACGGCATCGACACGACGCGGGTCGCGATGCCCTCGGCCTCGAGCGTCTCGCGGGCGTCGACGGCGAGCTGCAGCTCGGAGCCGGTGGCGATCAGGACGACGTCCGGGGTCTCCTTCGAGGCCTCGGCGCGGACGTAGCCGCCCTTGGCCGCGTCCTCGTCGAGCGCGTACGTGGGCACGCCCTGGCGGGTCAGTGCGAGGCCGTGCGGGGCGGGCGCGGCCGAGCCGCGGCGCAGGATCTCGCGCCAGGCGACGGCCGTCTCGTTGGCGTCGGCGGGGCGCACGATGTTCAGGCCCGGGATGGCGCGCAGCGAGGCGAGGTGCTCGACGGGCTGGTGCGTCGGGCCGTCCTCGCCGAGGCCGA
>NZ_WWIA01000257.1 GCF_009870065.1 Streptomyces sp. SID5785
CCGCGCCGGCTCCAGGAGCTGCGGCTCGCGCTCACCAAGGCGAGCGACGAGCTCTCCCAGAAGCTGGACCGCTCGCCGACCGTCCCGGAGCTCGCCGCCGTGCTCGGCGTCTCCGAGGAGGACGTCGTCGACGGCCTGGCGGTGGGGAACGCGTACACCGCGTCCTCGCTCGACTCGCCCGCGCCGGAGGACGACGGCGGCGAGGGCTCGCTCGCGGACCGCCTCGGGTACGAGGACACGGCCCTGGAGGGCGTCGAGTACCGGGAGTCGCTCAAGCCGCTGCTGGCCAAGCTGCCGCCGCGGGAGCGCCGGATCATCATGCTGCGCTTCTTCGCGAACATGACGCAGTCCCAGATCGGCGAGGAGGTCGGCATCTCGCAGATGCACGTCTCCCGGCTGCTGACCCGGACGCTGTCCCAGCTCAGGGAGGGGCTGATCGCGGACTGACCCGGCGGACCGTCCCGCGGGGTTCCGATTTGACGACCCGTCAGACACACTGGCGCGATGATGCGCGCACGGGTGCGAGGTCGTAGAGGGGCGACGGTGGCAGCCGCCACCGTCGCCGCCGTCTGTCTGGGGTCGGCTGCCGCGTTCACGCTCGGCGGCGACGGCGCGGACACCGGTTACGTGGCGGTCGGCCCGGCGGGCGGCCCCTCCGGCGGGCCGGGCCACGGCACGGCCCCCACCGGCAGCGTCGAGCTCGTCCCGCTGGACGGCCGGGCGTCGCACGGCGACGGCCGGGACGCGGGCGACGACACCTCGAAGGACCCACGGGGCACGCACGGCGCACCGGGCCCGGGCGCGTCCGGCGACCCGTCGGCGTCCGGCTCCGGAGCGGCCAGGGACCCGGGCACCTCCCCGGGCAGCGGCTCCGCCGGCGGCTCGGGCGGTACGGGGACGGGCACGGGCACCGGCACCCCCTCCAGCGGGGGCGGCGGGGGCCAGGACGGCGCCGGCTCCCCGTCGGGGGGCTCGTCCCCCGCGGACCCGGAGGACCCGGAGGACCCGGAGGACCCGAGCGACCCCGGCCCCGCGGTCCTGAAGCTCAGCGGCGACCCGAAGCTGGCGGACACCGACAAGCGCTGGTGTCAGGACGTCACGCTGACCCTGCGCAACTCGGGGGGCAGCGCGGTCCGTTCGGGCACGGTGACCTTCGGGACGCACGTCATCGGCGGACTCGGCATCGACTGGGCGACGGTCACGACCGAGGAGAAACTCCCCGTGCCGATCGGCGCCGGGGAGAAGAAGGAGAAGACGTGGACGCTCTGCGTCGACTCCTGGCGCGTGCCGTTGGGCATGCACCTGGAGACGCGCGACGTCACGTTGAAGGTGAAGGAGTGAGCAGACCCGGGGCGAGCCCGGCCTGATCCGCCGGAAGCCCTAGCCGAGCGCCAGCCAGGCCACCGCCGCGATCACGACGACCGCGACCACGATGCCGATGATCAGACCTGCGCCGGGGCCGGACTTCGCCGGGGCCGCCGGCTGCCGGCCGGCGCCGCCCTGGGGCTGCTCGTCGACGAACGCCCGGAACATCTGGGTGCTGCCCGCGGGGTCGTAGTTGCCTTCGGGGCCCGGGCCCTGGGGGTTGTGTGCCATGGGGCAGGACCCTAGCGAATCGGCGGCACAGACGCCACAGCCCGCACAAAGACCACTTGAGCTGCAGCTTTACCGCTTCACACCCGCCCTTTGCCGCAATTTTAGGCGCGGACGTCCCTTTTAGTTTGCCTGCGGCAACCAACTGCTTCTATGGTTGCCCTAAGCAACAAATAAGGTTCCGGTCAGGAGGAGCTGTGGCCGCACAGCGTCGTTACGACGAACTCACGCGACAGCTCAGCGCCTTCGGAGCCGTCAAGAGGGACATGGCGCGGATCCTGCCGCACGACTGTCCCGGAGGGACCGCGGCCGTCCTCACCCTGCTCGCGCGCTACGGCTCCATGCGGATGAGCCGCATGGCCGAGCTGCTGGCCGTGGACGTGTCGGTCGCCAGCCGGCACGTGGCCCACGCCGCCGACCGCGGCTGGATCGAACGGAACGCGGACCCCGCCGACAAGCGCTCACGCATCCTCAGCCTCACCGACATGGGCTCGAAGCAGCTGGACGTGCTCAACGAGCTCACCACCCAGCTGCTCGCCGACCGGCTGAGCGACTGGTCCGACGACGAGGTCGACCAGCTGATCACCCTCATGACCCGGCTGCGCGACAGCTTCGGTGACTGCCGGACCCCGGGCTCCGCACGAGCCCAGGTACCGGTCACCGAGACGGTGCCCGCCCAGCCCACCACCCGTACACCCGCGTAAGACGTAAGAAAAGGAATCCCATGGCAACATCCACACCGTCCGGTGTGCGGGGCAGCCATGCCGCCAAGCACGGAGGAGCGGCCGCCGACGGCGCTCCGATGACGCACCGGCAGATCATGGAGGCACTCTCCGGGCTGCTGCTCGGCATGTTCGTCGCGATCCTGTCGTCGACGATCGTCACCAACGCACTGCCCGAGATCGTCGGCGACCTGGGAGGCGGCCAGTCCGCCTACACCTGGGTCGTCACCGCCTCGCTGCTCGCGATGACCGCGACCACGCCCCTGTGGGGCAAGCTCGCCGACATCTTCAGCAAGAAGGCGCTCGTCCAGATAGCCCTGATCGTCTACGTCGGCGGCTCGGTCGTCGCGGGTCTCTCGCAGAACCCCGGCATGCTGATCACCTGCCGCGTGGTCCAGGGCATCGGCGTCGGCGGTCTGTCCGCCCTCGCCCAGATCGTGATGGCCGCGATGATCTCCCCGCGCGAGCGGGGCCGCTACTCCGGCTACCTCGGCGCGACCTTCGCCGTCGCCACCGTCGGCGGCCCGCTGCTCGGCGGCGTCATCACCGACACCTCGTGGCTCGGCTGGCGCTGGTGCTTCTACGTCGGCGTGCCCTTCGCGATCATCGCGCTGATCGTGCTCCAGAAGACGCTGAAGCTCCCCACCGTCCGGCGGGACAACGTCAAGGTCGACTGGGCCGGTGCCTTCTTCATCACCGCCGCGGTCTGCACCCTCCTCCTGTGGGTCACCTTCGCCGACGACAAGTACGACTGGCTGTCGTGGCAGACCGGCGCGATGGTGGGCGGCGCGCTCGTGCTCGCCCTGATCTTCATCCTCGTGGAGTCCAAGGCCGCCGAGCCGATCATCCCGCTGCGGCTCTTCCGCAACCGCACCATCACGCTCGCCTCGATCGCCTCGCTCTTCGTGGGTGTCGCGATGTTCGCCGGCACCGTGTTCTTCTCGCAGTACTTCCAGCTGGCGCGCGGCAAGTCGCCGACGATGTCCGGCGTCATGACGATCCCGATGATCGGCGGCCTGTTCATCTCGTCGACCGTCGCGGGCCAGATCATCACCAAGACCGGCAAGTGGAAGGCGTGGCTGGTCTCCGGCGGCGTCCTCATCACGGCGGGCCTCGGCCTGCTCGGCACGATCCGCTACGACACCCCGTACTGGCACGTCGCGATCTTCATGGCCCTGATGGGTCTCGGCGTCGGCATGACGATGCAGAACCTCGTGCTCTGCACCCAGAACCAGGTCGCCCCGCAGGACATCGGCTCCGCCAGCTCCACGGTCACCTTCTTCCGCTCCCTCGGTGGTGCGATGGGTGTCTCGGCGCTCGGCTCGATCATGTCCACCCGCATCACGCACTACGTCAAGGACGGCCTCGCCGACCTCGGCCCCCAGGGTGCGGCCCTCGGCCACGGCGGAACGGGTGGCGGCGCCATCCCGGACCTCGACAAGCTGCCCGCGCCGCTGCGCACGATCATGGAGAGCTCCTACGGGCACGGCATCGCCGACGTCTTCCTGATCGCCGCGCCGATCGCGCTGGTCGCCCTGCTCGCCATGCTGTTCATCAAGGAGGTTCCGCTGCGTACGTCCGGCGGCCTGGACCAGGCCAAGGAGACCGAGGCCGCGGCCCCCGCCGCCCCGGCCGGCATCACCGCCACCCCGGCGCCCGAGCCGGAGAAGGTGCCGAGCCTGGTCGCCGCGGCGTCCGAGCCCGTCGCCGACACCCGCACACAGCAGCTCGCGGCCGTGGCCACCGTCGCCGGTGACTCCGCCACGGCGCAGGCCGGCCCCACGGGCGGCGGCACCCCGGTGCACGGCTTCGTGCGCGGCGCCGAATCCGCCCCGGTGGCCCGCGCCGCCGTCACGCTGATCTCGCTCGGCGGGCGTCAGCTGGGCCGCGCGGTCGCCCAGGGCGACGGCTCCTACGCGGTCGACGCCCCCGGCGCCGGCAGCTACGTCCTGATCGCCTCGGCCGACGGCTACCAGCCGCAGGCCTCCACGGTGGTCGTCGGCGAGGAGCCGGTCACGTACGACATCCTGCTCAGCGGCACCAGCGGCCTGAGCGGTGTGGTCCGGGCCGCCGAGACCAAGGACCCGGTCTCCGGTGCCATGGTCATCGTCACCGACGTGCGCGGCGACGTGCTCGCCACCGGGCTCTCCGGCGCCGAGGGCGAGTTCGCCTTCGCCGAGCTGGTGCCCGGCCCGGTGACCATCGCGGTGAACGCGGCGGGCCACCGCCCGCTGGCGCTGCCCGTCGAGGTCGGCGGCACGGGCGTCACCCGGGTCGAGATCGAGCTGAACTCGGGCTCGCAGGTGCAGGGCACCGTGCGCGCCGGGGGCCGCGGGCTCGACGACGCCCGGGTCACGCTGATCGACGCCGCGGGCAACGTGGTCGCCACCTCCACCACCGGTGAGGACGGCGCGTACGCCTTCACCGACCTGGACAGCGGCGAGTACACGGTCATCGCGACCGGATACCCGCCGGTGGCCACGCACCTCACGGTGCAGGGCAGTGGCGTCGACAGCCACGACATCGAGCTCGCCCACCCCGGCGAGTGACAGGACTCCGGGCCACCTGAAGGGCGGCGCGCGCTTCGAGCGGAGACGCACGCCGCACCGGCCCGGATGTGGGAAAGGGGCCCCGGACCCGGTGGCGTCGTCAGCGGCAGGGGACGGCCGCAGACGTCACGGTCCGGGGCCCGTTCACGTGCGGGGGAAGACCGGCCCCCGCACGTACGCGAGTACTTGAGCAAGGAGATGTGACTGATGGGACTGAGTGCGCGGATCCGTACGCGGGACGGGTGGGCTCTGCCGCACGCCGTCGTCACGGTGACCGACATGACCGGTGCGCAGGTGCTGCGGGCCGAGGCCGACGACGAGGGCGCGGTGCACGACGCGAGCCCCCTGACCCCGGGCCCCTACACCGTGATCGTCACCGCCGTCGGGTACTCCCCGGCGGCCTCCACGGCGCTGGTGACGGCGACCGGACGGGCCGAGGTGGGCACCGTGGTGCTGGCCCGGCAGGGCGGCGCCGAGCTGCCGCCGCCCGGGCCGTGGACCGTCGACCCGGCGCACTCCACCGTCGCGGCGACGGCGCAGCACCTCGGGATCACGTCGGTGCACGGGCGGTTCACCGACTTCAGCGCCCGGGTCGACATCGCGCAGGACATCGAGAAGTCGCGGGTCGAGGCCGTCATCAGGGCCGCGTCCATCGACACCGGCAACGGGATGCGCGACGGCCACCTGAAGTCCCCGGACTTCCTGGACGTCGACACGTACCCGGAGATCACCTACCGGAGCACCGCCCTGGTCCCGGCCGGCACCGACCGCTGGACCGTGCACGGCGAGCTGACCATGCACGGCGTCGCCCGCCAGGTCGACCTGGACCTGAGCTACCTGGGCACCGGCGCCGACCCGTGGGGCGGCACGCGCGCCGCGTTCAAGGCGACGGCCGAGCTGAAGCGCGAGGACTTCGCGATGAACTACAACCAGGTCGTGCAGGCCGGCATCGCCGCGATCGGCGCCACCCTGAAGGTCGAACTCGACATCCAGGCCGTCCAGGGCGACACGCTGCCCCAGGCTTGAGCACGGTCCAGGCCGTACGGTGGGGCGCATGGCATCGAACATCGCGACCAACACCCGCGTGCCGCTCGGCGAGTTGCTCGACTTCGTGCGGCCACGCCACCGCGCCCTGCTGATCACCGCCCGCGCCGACGGCACCCCGCAGGCCTCACCGCTGACCTGCGGGGTCGACGACGACGGGCGGATCGTCGTCTCCACCTACCCCGAGCGGGCCAAGACACGGAACGCCCGGCGCCGACCGCGGGTCAGCATCGTCGTCCTGAGCGACGAGTGGAACGGTCCGTGGGTGCAGATCGACGGCGCGGCCGAGGTCCTGGACAGCCCCGAATCGGTCGAGCCGCTCGTCGAGTACTTCCGGAACATCTCCGGCGAGCACCCGGACTGGGACGAGTACCGGGCCGCCATGGTGAAGCAGGGCAAGTCGATCATCCGGATCACGCCGGAGCGCTGGGGCCCGGTGGCCACCGGCGGCTTCCCGGCCCGGCTCGCGCCGTAGGGGAGCAGGGCCGGGCGCCCCGGGCCTGTCCCTACTGCCCGGCGCGCGCCACCAGGGCCTCGATCCCGGCGATCTGCAGGTCGAGCGCGACCTGGAAGTCGCGGTCGCGGAACTCCTCCACGGAGAAGCCCGCCTCGACCTCGGCCACGAGCGACTCGGTGTGCTCGAAGGTCTGCGCCATCTCGGGCGGCGAGCGGAACTCGGACATCGCCTGAAGGAAGTACGCGTCCTGCGTCATCCCGACATCGGCGCAGCGCTGCCGGAAGTGGCCCTCGACCGTCCCGTACCCGTACACGAACTGGAAGACGGCGGCGAGGGCCCCGCGCTGGGCGTGCGCGTCGAGGCCGGTGTCCGCGACGACCTGCTGCACGGCGGCCGAGAACTCGAGCGAACGCGGGCCCACGTTCAGGTAGTTGCCGATCAGCGGTGAGACCCACGGGTGCCGGACGAGCAACGCCCTGTAGGAACCGGCCAGTTCGCGCAGCCGCTCCCGCCAGTCCGCGTCCGCGGAGCCGGTCCGGCCGGGCTCCAGCTCGCCGAAGGCCTGGTCGAGGGCGAGTTCGAGCAGGTCGTCCTTGGTGTCGACGTACCAGTACACGGACATCGCGGTGACCCCGAGCTCGCCCGCCAGGCGGCGCATGGAGAACCGCGCGAGGCCCTCGGCGTCGAGCAGTCGCACCGTGGCCGCGGTGATCCGCTCCCGGTCCAGGCCGCTGGGCTGCTCGCTGCGCCGGCCGCGCGGCGCCTTGGCGGAGGCCCCCTCCAGCCAGACACTCATCCGCGCTGCCTTCGCCATCGGGCACCTTCCCAGGAGTCGTCGTTCGGGGCGGACGCGCGGAACGGGTGGGTCCGCAACCGCCGTCCACCGATGCTATGCGGAAGGCGCCGCGGCGGAGTCCGCCCGTTCCGCCCGCCGCAGCAGCGCCGCGGCCAGCAGACCGCCGACGAGCACCGCGACGGCGCCGACCAGCTGGCTGGTCTCCAGGCCCGACGAGAACGCGTCCGCGATCCGGGCCTTCTCACCGGCCGAGTCCGCCGCGGCGAGCGCCGCGGGCAGCGAGGCCGCGGCGACCGGGACGAGCGCCGTGAAGCGGGCGTTGAGCACCGCGCCGAGGACCGCGACGCCCAGTCCGTTGCCGAACTCGGCCAGCGTGCCGTTGACACCCGCGCCGACGCCCGCCTTCTCCGGCGGGATCGCGCTCATGATGGCGTTGGCCATGGCCGGCATGGCGAGCGCGATGCCCGCGCCCATCACGACCAGGCCCGCCAGCATGCCCGCGTAGCCGTCGCCGCCGAGCAGCGCGATCGCCGCGAGGCCGCCCGCCAGGCAGGTCATGCCGACGGCGATCGTGAGCGGTGTGCCGAGCTTCGGCACCAGCCGGGCGCCGAGGCCCGTCAGGTTGAGCGCGACCACCGTCAGGGCCATCGGCGCGGTGCGCAGCCCGGCCTCCAGCGGCTCGTACCCGAGCACGAACTGCAGGTGCTGGGTCAGCAGGAAGAGCGAGCCGCCCATGCCGAACGCGACGAGGATCGCCCCGGCCACCGCGCCCGTGAACTGCTGGTTGCGGAAGAAGTGCATGTCCAGCATCGGGTGGGGGATGCGCAGTTCCCACAGCACGAACGCGGTCATGACGACGAGGCCGATCGCCGCGGGGGCCAGGGTGTGCGAGGACGTCCAGCCCTTGTCCGGGCCGGAGATGATCGCGTAGACGACGCCCGTCATGCCGATCGTCGAGAGCAGTGCGCCGAGCAGGTCGGGCCGCTCGCCGCGGGGGTTCTTCGACTCGGGCACGAGGGCGACGACGGCGACCAGGCCGATCACCGCGACCGGGATGTTGACGAGGAAGATCGCGCCCCACCAGAAGTGGTCGAGCATGAAGCCGCCGAGCAGCGGGCCGACGGCGAAGCCCAGCGAGTTCACGGTCGCCCACAGGCCGATCGCCCTGACCCGCTCGGCGTCGTCGAAGATCTGCACGACGACGGCCAGCGTGGTGGTCATCAGCAGCGCGCCGCCGACGCCCATGCCGGCCCGCGCGGCGATCAACTGGCCGGTGGATCCGGCCAGTCCGGCGACCAGCGAGCCGACGCCGAACAGCGCGAGTCCGGCCGCGAGCATCTTCTTGCGGCCGTAGCGGTCGGCGCTGGAGCCCGCGGTGAGCAGCAGGCCGGACTGGACGAGCGAGTAGGCGCTGATCACCCACTGGATGTCGGAGGTCGACGCGTGCAGCTCCCGGGTGAGGGAGGGGATCGCGACGTTGAGGACGGTGTTGTCGAGCAGCACGGTGAGCTGGGCGAGGCAGATGACGGCGAGGATGATCCAGCGCTGGGGGTGGCCGCCGCCGGCCGGACCGCCCGGCGTGGCGCCGGGCTGCTCCGGGCTGTCGTGCTGCTCGGCGGTGGTCGACGTCATGCAGTCTCCTGCTCTCTCGCTCGCTCGTACGGCGTGGGACCGGTGTGCACCGGTGCGGGGGCCGTGTGCCGGTCGGCACTCCTGGCACGGCACTCCCGGCACGGCACCTCCTGTACGGCACCTCCTGTACGGCGTACAGGAAGGCGTCGCGCCATACACCGTAAGGGATAACTCATACGCTGTACAAGACGGTTTTCGGCGTACCGTGCCGGCATGCCGATCCGCGCTCGCGCGTTCCCCCAAATGGCCCTGTCCGCCGCTCTGTTGAGCCTGATCGCCACCGCCGCGCCGGCCGCCGCCGCGCCCCGGTCCCACCCCTCGGTCCCGCTGCGCATCGCGACGTACAACATCCACGCGGGGGCCGGCGAGGACAACGTCTTCGACCTCGACCGGCAGGCCGCCGCGCTCCGGGCGCTCGACGCCGACGTCATCGGCCTCCAGGAGGTCGACGTCCACTGGGGCGACCGGAGCCAGGGCCGGGACGTCGCACGGGAGCTGGCCGGCCGGCTCGGGATGCACGTGTCGTTCGCCCCGATCTACAGCCTCGACCCGGCCGCGGCCGGGCAGCCGCGCCGCGAGTTCGGCGTCGCGGTCCTGTCCCGGTACCGGATCCGCTCCGCGGTCAACCACGACATCACCCGGCTCTCCACCCAGGACCCGGATCCCGTGCCGGCTCCGGCGCCCGGCTTCGGAGAGGTCACCCTGAAGGTGCGGGGCGTCCCGGTGCAGGTCTTCGTCGCCCATCTCGACTACCGGGGCGACCCCTCCGTGCGGACCGCCCAGGTGGCCGACACCCGCCGGATCATGGCCGCGGAGCGCGGCGCCGGGACCGGCACCCGCCAGGTGCTGCTCGGCGACTTCAACGCGCCGCCGAGCGCACCCGAACTGGCCCCGCTCTGGCAGGACCTGCACGACGCGGGGCCGGCGAGCGGCGGGACGTACCCGGCCGGTGTCCCGGTGAACCGGATCGACTACGTGGCCGTCGGCGCCGGGGTCGCGGTGCGGGACGTGACGATCCCGGCGGAGGCCGCCGCCTCCGACCACCGGCCGGTCGTCGCGGACGTCCGGCTGGGGCGGTAGGACGGCAGACGGCGGCGTCCCGGGTCAGGGCGTCGGCCGGTCAGGACGTCGGCCGGGTCAGGACGTCGGGCGGGTCAGGTCGTAGAAGGTGGCGCTGCCGACCGTCACCTTCTCGTAGTTCTTCTCGACCCAGGACGTGATCGCGGAGGCCGTGCCCGTGTCCGAGCCGCCCGTGCCGCCGCCCATGCCACCACCCGTGCCGCCACCGATGAAGTAGTGGATCGCTCCCTCGGCCACGTACTGCTTGAACCGGGCGAGCGTCGGTGACGGGTCGGTGCCGTTGAAGCCGCCGATCGCCATCACCGGGGCGCCCGTGGCGAGTTGGTAGCTCGCCTGGTTCTGGGAACCGACGGTCGCGGCGGCCCAGGTGTAGGCGTCGGCGTCGGTCCGCAGCAGCTTCTCGGCCTTGGCGCCGACCGTCGCGCCGTTGAGCAGGCCGCCCATGCCGCCGCCCGCGCCGCCGCCCCGCTCGCCGGAGCCCATGCCCGGGAATCCGCCCCGCATCTGCCCCGGGCCCTTCTGGGTCTGGCCGTTCGGGGTCTGGCCCTTCTGGCTCTGGCCCTTCTGGTTCTGGCCGGGCATGCCGCCGCCGGGGAAGCCGGTGCCCTGCTGTCGGCCGCCGGGAGGCTGCATGCCGCCGCCGGGCCCGCCCGGGCCGCCACCGCCGCCCCTCGTGCTCGCGCCGGACGGCCCCGCCGTGACGATCGAGCCGGTGTGCCCGGTGTTCAGCGTGCTGAGGGTGTACGCGGTGGGCGCGGCCAGCGACGCGGCCAGGCCGAGCCCCGCCGCACCGAGCACGAACCGGCGCCCGAGCCGGCCGGCGAGCGCGAGTCCGAGGCCCGCCGCGAGGGCGCCGAGCAGCACCGCCCAGCGCAGCCAGGGCAGGTAGGCGGGCGTGCGGCCCAGGAGGACGTACGCCCAGATCCCGGTGACCGCGACGGCCGCGCCGAGGACGACGGACCAGGCGGCGCGCGCCCGTTCCTCCCACAGCACGGTCGCGCCCATGCCGATCACCGCGGCGATGTAGGGGGCCAGCGCCACCGTGTAGTACTGGTGGAAGATCCCGGCCATGAAGCTGAAGACGAGGCCCGTCATCAGCAGGGAACCGCCCCAGGCGAGGAACGCGGCGCGCGCGGTGTCCGTCCGGGCGGCCCTGCGGGTCAGGACGAGGGCCGCGGCGAGGAGCACGAGCGCGGCGGGGATCAGCCACGCGATCTGGCCGCCGATCTCGGAGTCGAACATCCGGCCGAGGCCGGTCTCGCCCCACTGACCGGTGCCGCCGCCCGCGCCGCCGCCACCGCCGCCCACGGAGCCGGTCTCGTCGCCGTTGATCCGGCCGAGCCCGTTGTAGCCGAAGGTCAGCTCCAGGAACGAGTTGTTCTGGGAACCGCCGATGTACGGGCGGGAGGACGCCGGCCACAGCTCGACGACCGCCACCCACCAGCCGCCCGCGACGACCGTCGCGAGCGCCGACAGGGCCAGCTGGCCGAAGCGGCGGCGCAGCCGCACCGGGGCGCACACCGCGTAGAGGACGGCCAGCGGCGGCAGGATCAGGAAGGCCTGGAGCGTCTTGGCGAGGAACGCGAGCCCGACCGCGGCCCCCGCGCCGACCAGCCACGCCGTGCGGCCGCGCTCCAGGGCGCGCAGCACGCAGGAGACGGTGACGGTCATGAGGAGGGCCAGCAGCGCGTCCGGGTTGTTGAACCGGAACATCAGCGCGGCGACCGGCGTCGTGGCGAACACCGCCATCGCGATCAGACCCGCCGCGGCGCTGAACCGGCGCCGGACCGTCGCGTACAGGACCGCCGCCGTGGCCACGCCCATCAGCACCTCGGGCACCAGGATCGCCCAGGAGCCGAGGCCGAAGATCCGCACCGAGAGGCCCATCGGCCACAGCGCGGCCGGCGGCTTGTCCACGGTGATCGCGTTCGCCGCGTCGGACGAGCCGAAGAAGAAGGCCTTCCAGCTCTCGCTGCCCGCCTGGGCGGCGGCCGAGTAGAAGGAGTTGGCGTACCCGGAGGCGGAGAGGTTCCAGAGGTAGGCCAGGGCGATGACGAGGAGGAGGGCGAGGAACGCGGGGCGCACCCAGCGCGCGTCGTCCGGCCGGCCGCGCCACAGCCGGGCGAGCCGTCCGGCACGGGGCCTGCCGTGGCCGCCGGCGCGCGGCGCGGTCCGGGCCGGGCCGGTCACGGGCTGGAGGTGAGGGGTCGTGGTCATCGGCGGGTCCCGGTGTCGTGCGGGGCCGCCGTGGCCCCGGGGCGGTCGCCCCGGTCAGGGAAGACCCAGGCGCGGAAGAGCAGGAAGCGCAGCACGGTGGCCGCCAGGTTCGCGGCGATGAGCACGGCCAGCTCCGTGGAGTGGGCCGCGCCGCCGTCGGCCGCCGCGTCGAGCGCCATCAGCGACCCGCTGGTCAGCGCCCATCCGATGCCGAAGACGACGATGCCCTGGGCCTGGTGACGCACCGCGCCCGCCCGGCCCCGCACACCGAAGGTGAGCCTCCGGTTCGCGGCGGTGTTGGCGAGGGCCGACACGAACAGCGCGAGCGCGTTGGCGAGTTGGGGCCCGGAGAAGGAGCGGAAGCCGGAGTACAGCAGCAGGTAGAGCAGCGTCGACAGGCCGCCGACGACACAGAAGCCGACCAGCTGACGGGCCAGGCCCCTGGGCACGCCCGGCAGTCCACGGTCGCGCGGGTCGTCGCCGAAGGGGCGCGCGAGCCGGTCGAGCGGGAGGGAGCCGGTGGCCAGCGCCCGGCCGACCCGCCACACGCCCTTGAGGTCGTCGGTCGCCGTCTGCACGATGTGGACGGTCGAGTCGGGGTCGTCGACCCAGTCGACGGGCACCTCGTGGATCCGCAGTCCGGCCCGCTCGGCCAGCACCAGCATCTCGGTGTCGAAGAACCAGCCGGTGTCCTCGACCAGCGGCAGCAGCACCTGCGCGACATCGCGCCGGATCGCCTTGAAGCCGCACTGGGCGTCGGAGAAGCGGGCCTGGAGCGAGCCGCGCAGGACGAGGTTGTAGGCGCGGGAGATGAACTCGCGCTTCGGGCCGCGCACGACACGCGACGTGCGCGAGAGCCGGGAGCCGATCGCGAGGTCCGAGTGTCCGGAGATCAGCGGCGCGACCAGCGGCAGCAGCGCGTTCAGGTCGGTGGACAGGTCCACATCCATGTAGGCGAGGACGGGCGCGTCGGACGCCGACCATACGGTCCGCAGGGCGCGCCCGCGCCCCTTCTGTTCGAGCCGTACGTACGCGACGCCGGCCAGTTCGCCGGTCAGCCGGTGCGCCACGTGCGGTGTCGTGTCGGTGGAGGCGTTGTCCGCGACGGTGATCCGGAAGCGGTACGGGAAGGTGCGGTGCAGGTGGGCGTGGAGTCTGCGCACGCACGCGTCGAGGTCCTTCTCCTCGTTGTAGACGGGGACGACGACGTCCAGGACCGGCTCGGCGCCACTGCCGACGGGGAGGTGCTCCCGTGCCGGCAGCGACCCGAACCCGGGGGCGACGGGGGCGGTGCCCGCAGCAGAGTCGGTTCGCATGACACCGACATTCGCCAAGAGCCCTGTCAGGTCTGTGTGGTGAGCCTTTGGCCCGCCTGTGAGTGCGGTCGCGCCGCCACCGGGCCGTACGCGACGGGCTCCTGGTGCGCGGGAAGGTGCACGGTGAACACGGTGCGTCCCGGCACCGACTCGACGGTCACGGCGCCGCCGTGGGCCGCCGTGACGGCCTGCACGATGGCGAGCCCGAGGCCCGTGGAGCCCGCCTTGCGGGAGCGCGAGGAGTCGCCGCGCGCGAACCGCTCGAAGACGCGCGGCAGCAGCTCCGCCGGGATGCCGGGTCCGTCGTCGCGCACGTCGAGGCAGACCCAGGGCCCGTGCCGGTGCACGCGGGCGGTGACCGTCGTGCCGGGCGGGGTGTGTGTCCGGGCGTTGGCCAGCAGGTTCACCAGGACCTGGTGCAGCCGGGCCGGGTCGGCGAGCACGCCGGCCGGTTCGTCGGGCAGCTCCAGCCGCCACGCGTGCCCCTGCCCGGCCGCACGGGCGTCGCCGACCGCGTCCACGACCAGCGGCGACAGGTCCGTCGGTGCGTACGACAGGGGCCGTCCGGCATCCAGCCGGGCCAGCAGCAGCAGATCCTCGACCAGGCCCGTCATGCGGTCCGCCTCGGACTCGATGCGGCCGAGGGCGTGCCGGGTGTCGGGGCCGGTGGGCTCGCGGCCGCGGCGGGTCAGCTCCGCGTAACCGCGGATCGAGGCCAGCGGGGTGCGCAGCTCGTGGCTGGCGTCCGCGACGAACTGCCGGACCCGCGTCTCGCTCTGCTGGCGCGCCTCGAGCGCACCGTGCACGTGGTCGAGCATGCGGTTGAGCGCGGCGCCGACCTGGCCGACCTCCGTCGCCGGATCGGCCTGGGCGTCGGGGACGCGCTCGTAGAGGGTGACCTCGCCCGAGTGCAGGGGCAGTTCGGCGACGCGGGTCGCGGTCGCGGCGACGCGGCGCAGCGGGCGCAGGGCGACGCCGACCATGACGGCGCCGGTGATCCCGGCGGCGAGCAGGCCTGCGCCGGTCACGCACACCTCTATGAGGATGAGCCGGTTCAGGGTGGCGTCGACGTCCGTGGACGGGAGGCCGACGAGCAGGCTGCCGCCCTCGTTCGACTGGACGCGGTAGTCGCCGAGTCCGGGCAGGGTGACGCTGTGGGCGCGGCCGTCGCGGGGGACGGAGGCGAGGGCGTCGGCCTGACCGGCGGTGAGGGACGTGGTCCGGGCGGCCGCGGTCGGGTCGGGGTTCGACTTCTCGGCCTCGGCGAGGGAGCCGTCGGTGCCGACCAGCGCCCCCACGGTCTCGCCGCCGCCGGGCCCCGGCAGCGCCAGGAACGACAGGTCGGCCGCCCGGGTGTCCGCCCCGGGCTTGCGGCCGCCGGGACCGTCGCCGCCCGCCATGTGCACGACCTGGTCGACCTTGCCGTCCAACTGCCGGTACAGGTAGGTGTGCAGGGCGAGCGTCGTCACCGTGCCGATGACGACGCCGACCAGCGCGATCAGTCCGACGGCGGTGACGACGAGCCGGGTCCGCAGCGTGCGGGCCCGCTTCACGGCACCGGGGCCACGGCGGGCTTGATGAGGTACCCGGCGCCGCGCCGGGTGTGGATCATCGGCTCGCGCCCGGCGTCGATCTTGCGCCGCAGGTACGAGATGTACAGCTCGACGACGTTGGCCTGGCCGCCGAAGTCGTAGCTCCACACGCGGTCCAGGATCTGCGCCTTGCTGAGGACCCGGCGCGGGTTGCGCATCAGGAAGCGCAGCAGCTCGAACTCGGTGGCGGTCAGATGGATGCCGGTGCCGCCGCGCTCGACCTCGTGGCTGTCCTCGTCGAGCGTCAGATCGCCGACGACGAGCACGGACTCGCTGCGCCGGTCGGCGGCGCCGGTCCTGCGGATCAGCCCGCGCAGCCGCGCGACGACCTCCTCCAGGCTGAACGGCTTGGTGACGTAGTCGTCGCCGCCCGCCGTGAGCCCGGCGATCCGGTCCTCGACCGCGTCCTTCGCCGTCAGGAAGAGGACCGGCACGTCCGGCAGCTCGCGGCGGAGCCGGCCGAGGACGCTCAGGCCGTCCATGTCCGGCAGCATCATGTCGAGCACCACGGCGTCGGGCCGGAACTCGCGTGCGCTCTGCACGGCTCCGGCCCCGTCGCCCGCGGCGCGGATCTGCCAGCCCTCGTAGCGCAGGGCCATGGACAGCAGCTCGGTGATGGACTGCTCGTCGTCCACGACGAGCACCCGGACGGGGCTACCGTCCGGCCTCAGCAGTTCGGTACGCCCCTGGGGCGTGGTCGCGGTCATGCCACCACCCTGCGACCGCCCTCTGAGAGGCTCCTTTCCCGCACCTGTGAAAACCCTGAGAAATCCACAGGTGCCGCACAGGCGGGGCCGGGGAGGGCCTGGGAGGTACCTGGCGCCTCTGTTCCATGCATCTAGCAGGTGAGGCCGTGGCCCGGGCGGACGTGCAGCACCCGGCTGAAGGACACGTACAGGTCGACGCGGTGCCGCATCTGCGCGGTGTTCCCGCCGTCGCACTCCGCCGTGCCGTTGAGGCTGCGGATCGTCTCGCCGAAACCGGCACCGCTCACCATCGCGTCGTGGCCGGCCAGGGTGCCGGGGCCGGTCTGTGTGTTCCAGTACCAGAGCGCCGTCTTCCAGGCCACGGCCGGATCCTGCTCGACGAGCCAGGGGTTGTTCAGCAGGTCGAGGCCGAGGGCGTCCCCGGCCGCCTTGTAGTTGAAGTTCCAGCTGAGCATGATCGCGCCGCGCCCGTAGTAGGCGTCGTGCCCGGCGGGGCACCCGTAGGGCTGGGTCTCGTCGCAGAAGACCGGGTACGTCTCCTTGTTCTGCGCGACGACGTAGTACAGGCCGCCCGTCTCGTGGCTGACGTTGGCGAGGAAGGCGGCGGCCTCCCGCTTGCGCAGGGCGGCCCCGCCGGTGTGCGCGAACCGCGGGTACGCCTCGGTGGCCTTCACCAGCCCGTCGTACGTGAAGAACGCGTCCCTGTCCGGGAACATCCGCTCGAACTGGGCCTCGCTGACGACGAATCGATGCCGGTCCGGGCCCGTACCGGCCCGGGCGGTCGCCGGCGTGAACGCGGCGGCGAGGAGAGCGAGCAGGGTGGCGAGTGCGACGTACAGGGCGCCGCGTGGGGGTGCGACCGGCACGGGGACCTCCGGGGGGATTGGTCTGGACCAAGCGTCGGCGAACTGCCTACCCCGGACCAACTCCCCTCATGCCCACCGCACTTGAAGAGCGCCCGCCCCTCTACCCCTCTACGGCAGCCGGAAGAGCTCCGCCGCGTTGTCATGGCAGACGGCCCGCACCCAGGCGCTGCCGAGCCCCAGCCGCTCGATCGCCTCCACCTGGTGCGCGTACGGGTACGGGATGTTCGGGAAGTCGCTGCCGAGCAGCACCCGGTCCCCGAGGTCCGCGAGACGGGGCAGCTCGTGGGCCGGGAACGGCGCGCTCCTCTCGCTGAAGTCCGTGAACGCCATCGTCGTGTCCAGCAGCACCCGCGGATATTGCTCGGCCAGGTCCAGGAACTCCGTGTACTCCGGCATCCCCAGATGCGCGACGACCAGCGGCAGCCGCGGATGCCGGGCGAGGACCCGGGCCATCGGCTCGGGCCCGGTGTGCTTGCCGGGCGCCGGACCCGAACCGCAGTGCGTCACGACCGGCACCCCGGCCTCGGCGAGCAGCCCCCACACCGGGTCGAGCAGCGGATCGGCCGGGTCGTACGCGCCGACCTGGACATGCGCCTTGAAGACCCGCGCCCCGTCCGCGACCGCCCGTCGCACGTACGCCTCGACGCCGGGCTCGGGAAAGAACGTGGCCGTGTGCAGACAGTCCGGTGTCCGCGCGGCGAAGTCGGCCGCCCAGCCGTTGAGCCACTCCGCCATGCCCGCCTTGTGCGGGTACAGCATCGACGTGAAGGCCCGCACCCCGAACTCCCGCAGCAGCGCGAGCCGTCGCTCCTCTTCCTCGCGGTACGTGATCGGCCACGGGGAGCCGGTCAGCGGCCCGGCCGAGTCGAAGTAGGCCCACACCTTGCGCAGCACGCGCTCCGGCATGAAATGCGTGTGCACGTCGACGAGTCCGGGCAGCCCGTGCCGCTCGCGGAACGCCGCGATCCGTCCCGCCTCGCCCTCGGGCACCGCGGAGTCCCCCGTCCCCGCCGCGCCGGCCCCGCCCCGCAGACTCTGATCACTCATCCCCCCACGTTCACCGCTCCCTCCCCACCGTGTCCACCCCTACCGGCGCCCGCCCTGACCGGCCCCCGCCCCCGGACCCGGCCCCGCCGGATTCGGCCCCGGACCCCGCCCCGCCGGATTCGGCCCCGCCGGGCCCCGCCCCGGATTCGACTGCACCGGTTCCGACCGCGCCGGATTCGGCCCCGCCGGATTCGACTGCGCCGGGGATGCATCGCAGGGGGCGGTGAGCAGGACCCTCGTCCCCGGGCACGCATCGCTGGAGGCTGTGAGCACGACCCCGCGACCCGACACCCGGGCACCCGGCACCCGGCACGCATTGGACGAGGCGGCGAGCACGACCCCGCCCGGACACCGGCACCCCACGAGACGGCGAGCACCGGGCCCGCCCCGGACACGCATCGCAGGAGGCGGCGAGCACGACCCCGCGACCTGGCACCCGGGCGCCCCACGCCCGGACGCGCCCGGAC